>CAZVLG010000492.1:0-1883 GCA_964627835.1 uncultured Bacteroides sp. | reverse complement strand
CCTCGCCTCGTTCACGTAAACCCAGCTGCGGTAAAAGCCCCCGAAATTATTGATCACGGCCACCATGAATTCCAGGGGGAAGTGGGACTTCAGGTACAGGCTCTGGAAGCTTTCGACCGCGTAGGAGGCCGAGTGGGCCTTGGAGAAGGAATAGCCGGCGAAGGACTCGATCTGCCTCCACACTTCCCGGGCCAGTTCGTCGGGATACCCCCGTTCCCGGCAGTTCTCGGAATATTTGGCGGCGATGCGCTGGAATTCCTTTTTCGAGCGGAATTTCCCGCTCATGGCCCTTCGGAGCACATCCGCATCGGCCAGGTCGAGTCCCGCAAAATGATGGCAGATCTTGATCACGTCCTCCTGGTAAACCATGACCCCGAAGGTTTCCTTCAGCTGCTGTTCCATGACCGGGTGTAGGTATTCGAACTCGCCGGGGTGGTGGAAGCGCCAGATGTATTCACGCATCATGCCGGACCGGGCCACACCGGGGCGAATGATGGAGCTGGCCGCCACCAGGCTGAGGTAATTGTCGCAGCGGAGCTTTTTCAGCAGGCCTCTCATTGCGGGACTCTCAATGTAAAAGCAGCCGTTTGTTTCGCCCCGTTTCAGCTGTTCCTTTACCAGGGGATCTTTTTTGAAGGCTTCCACATCGTGCACGTCTATTTTTACCTTCCGGTTATCCATGACGATGTCAACACATTCCTTGATATGCCCGATGCCGCGCTGGCTGAGTATGTCGAGTTTCTCGAAGCCGATCTCCTCGGCTACGTACATGTCCCACTGCGTGGTCTGGAAACCCTTGGGAGGCATGTCCAGCGCCGTATAGGAAGCGATGGGCTCCTCGGAGATCAGTACGCCCCCGGCATGGATGCTCCGCTGGTTCGGGAAATCGATGATCTTATGCCCGATGTACATGATCTTTTCTGTGATCCGGCTCCGGTTCAGCATGTCGTCGGGGTATTGCACCAGGTGGTCGATCTCCGATTTGGGAAGCCCGTAAACCTTGCCCAGTTCCCGGACGATGGAGCGGTCCCTGAACGTGGAAATGGTCCCCAGCAGGGCGGTGTGTTTCTCCCCGTAGCGTTTGAAGATATAGTCCAGCACCTCGTCCCGTTCCTTCCAGGAATAGTCGATGTCGAAGTCCGGGGGACTCGTACGTTTCGGGTTGATAAAACGCTCGAAGTAAAGGTCGAGTTCAATGGGATTAACATCCGTGATTCTCAGGCAGTAAGCCACAATGGAATTTGCTCCGCTGCCGCGCCCGACATGATAGAATCCACGTGACATGGAATAGCGGATGACATCCCATGTGATGAGAAAATAGGCCGAGAATCCCAGGCGGTCGATGATCTCCAGTTCATGCTTTACCCGCTGCCGGGCCTCCGGGTTGTTTTTCCCGTAACGGTAAAGCAGCCCGTCCATGGCCAGTTTTTCGAGCAAAAGTTTATCGTTGTAGCGGTTCCCGGTAAAGCAGCTTTTGTTCTTGATCGAACGGAAGTCGAAACCGATCTGGCAGTTCCCGATCAAAACCTCCGTGTTCCGGATGATCCCGGGATACCCCTGAAAAGCTTCCAGGAGCCTGTCCACAGTGCGGAAATACTCGTCCTTGGCTGCCAGGTGCTCCCCGTTGATCTTGCTGAGCAGGGTATTGTTGTCCACCGCCCTGAGATGCGTATGGATGCTGTAATCTTCCCGGCTGCCGAAGGTCACCGGCTGGCTGACAAGGAGCCTGTCCTGCCGGTGCCGGAAGGGGGAGGAGAGAAGCCTGCGGACCTCGGCAGGCCGCAGTCCCAGGTACTCGTTATCGAGCAGCTGGGAAGGGGTTTTGCGGCCGAATGGAAAAACGACGTATGCATTTTGAAAGGGAGGCGGGTCGGGGGGAAGGG
>CAZVLG010000491.1:0-13095 GCA_964627835.1 uncultured Bacteroides sp. | reverse complement strand
CATTCACGGTGCCAGAAGCCTGGAAGGAGCGAAAGGTGAACATCGTATTCGAAGGGTCCATGACCGATACCGAGGTGAAGATCAATGGCCGGCCAGCGGGAGAGATCCACCAGGGTTCCTTCTACCGGTTCTCCTATGATATCTCTGAACTTATAAAATTCGGGGAGGAGAACCTGCTTGAGGCCACCGTAAGCAAAATGTCATCCGATCGCTCGGTGAACAGCGCCGAACGCTATGCGGATTACTGGATATTCGGGGGGATCTTCCGGCCCGTTTACCTGGAGGCCTTCCCGCGGCAGCATATATCGCATGTCGCGGTATGGGGAACGGCAGAAGGAGGATTCCATGCACGGGTATACTGTGCCAATGCGGATGCGGGGACCGTCGTCGAGGCAGAGATCCTGGATGCGCAGGGGGAACTTATGGGGAGCTGCACGGCGCTTGCCGTTGCCGGGAATGAGCCGGTAGAACTTGAAACCCGCCTGGAGGATCCTGTGCTCTGGACCGCGGAGACCCCCAACCTGTATGCCGCCCGGATCTACCTGAAAAAGGGAGAGAATATCCTGTACCGCACGGAGGAGAGGTTCGGGTTCCGGACCGTGGAGATCCGCCAGGGTGACGGGATCTATCTGAACGGGACCAAGATCAAGATGAAGGGCATCAACCGTCATGCATTCTGGCCGGAAACGGGCCGCAGCCTGAACCGCGGGATCGACCTGCTTGACGTCCAATTAATGAAGCAGATGAACATGAACGCGGTCCGCTGTTCCCATTACCCGCCGGACAAATCCTTCCTGGAGATCTGCGACAGCCTGGGACTCTATGTCCTGGACGAGCTGGCCGGCTGGCAGAACGCTTACGATACGGAAGTGGGCGAAAAGCTGGTAAGGGAAATGGTGATGCGCGACCTGAACCATCCCTCGGTCATCTTCTGGAGCAACGGGAACGAAGGGGGAACGAACAAGGAGCTTGACGACGACTTCCTGATCCATGATCCGACCGGGCGGCAGGTAATCCATTGCCATCACCGCCCGGGGAATGATTTTAACGGGATCGAGACCAACCACTACGAAAGCTATGAAAGCACCCGGAATATCCTGCAGGACAGCCTGATATACATGACCTCCGAGTTCCTCCATGCCCAGAACGACGGGGGCGGAGGGGCCGGGCTCTACGATTACTGGGAACTGATGCATGCCTCGGAACTTTCCGGGGGCGGTTTCCTCTGGGCGCTCCTGGACGAGGGCGTGGTACGTACGGACCTTAGCGGTGCCATCGATGTGAACCTGGTCAATGCGCCCGATGGTGTCCTGGGTCCCCACCGCGAAAAAGAGGGAAGCTTTTATGCCATCCGGGAGATCTTTTCACCGGTGGTCATCGATCTGGAAGAGCTCCCGGAAGATTTCAACGGGGAACTGCCCGTGGAAAACCGCTACCATTTTACGGACCTCGGGCAGTGCAGCTTCCGGTGGCAGCTGGTGGATTTCCCCTCCCCGTCCGAGAACCTGTCCGGGCACAGGGTACTGGAAGAAGGCACCTTAGAAGGACCGCCCCTTCAGACGGGGATGAAAGGATCGCTGCGCCTCCACCTCCCGGAAAACTGGAAGGAATCCGATGCTTTGAGGCTGGAGGCCTTCGATCCCCATGGGGAAAGGATCCTGGAATGGTCATGGCTGACCGGTGACCCGATCGCCTGGCTGCAGCCAATCCTGGTGCCCGGGGACTTTCCGGAAGCAGGGATCGCGGAAACCGACAGTTCCATCAGCCTGTCTGCCAACGACATATCCATCACCCTGAGCAAGGTCAGCGGGGAGCTTACGGAGGTCAGGAACAACCGGCAGAGGGTAATATCCTTTAAGGGCGGACCCGTATTGTGTTCCGGTTCAGCCAGCCTGAAAAACATACGACATTACAAAGAAGGTCTGAACCATGTGGTTGAATGCAATTATGAAGGGGACATGGACCGGGTGAAATGGACCATGTACCCGGGCGGATGGGTGGAAATGCAGTACAGCTATTCGCTTTCGGGGAGCTACGATTTTGCCGGGATCGGATTTGAGTTTGAAGAAGGGAATGTCATTTCGGCCAGGTGGCTGGGAGAGGGACCCTGCCGTGTCTGGAAGAACCGGATGAAAGGGGGGACACTGGACGTATGGGAAAAAGCATACAACAACAGCCTGGCCGGTGTAAGTCCCTGGGACTTCCCGGAATTCAAGGGTTACCATTCAGATGTGAGCTGGATGGAGCTGAACACGCTCGATGGAAAGATCTGCATAGCCACCCCGGACCGGAATGTCTTCGTCCGGCTGTTCGAGTTCTACGCATTCCCTCCGCCCACCCTGCACCCGGACCTTCCGGCGGGGGACCTGTCCTTCATGGATGCCATTCCCCCGATCGGGACCAAGATGAGCACCCGTATCAATGCAAACGCAAGGAGTACGGGTCCACAGGGAGAGCCGAACCAGCTCGACGGGACTTTCAGCCACACCCTGTATTTTGATTTCGGGATCCTTCCCTGATGACACGGATACCGGAATGCATAATAATATGGACCAGTAAAAACACAGATATGAATCGTAGATCTTTTACGACCATTGGCCTCTTCTTCCTCGCGATCCTAGGAACGATCCGGTGTACCGGTCCTGAATCCGCCAGGCCCATTCCCAGGCTCGAAATAAGGGGCCTTGCCACCCAGCTTATCGTGGACGGGGAACCCTTCCTGGTGCTGGGAGGGGAACTGCATAATTCCAGCTCCTCGAGCAGGGAATACATGAAGGGGATCTGGCCCAGGCTCGATTCCATGGGCCTGAACACGGTGCTGGCCGTCGTGGAATGGGCCCTGGTCGAACCAGAGGAAGGACAGTTTGATTTTTCCCTCGTGGATGGATTGCTCGAAGATGCCCGGGCGCATGACCTGAGGCTTATACTGCTCTGGTTCGGGGCCTGGAAGAACGGGCAGTCGCACTATATTCCAGCCTGGGTTAAGACGGATTACCGGCGGTTCCCGAGGGCAAAAACCCCGCAGGGGAAAAGCCTGGAGATCCTTTCCACGTTCGGCCGGGAAACCCTGGAAGCCGACGCCCGCGCCTTTGCAGCTATGATGGAGCACCTCAGGGAGAGGGATTCCCTTGACCGGATCGTGATCATGGTGCAGGTGCAGAACGAGGTGGGAGTCCTCGGGGCCACCAGGGATTTCAATGATGCAGCCAATGCGGCATTTGATTCGGAGGTTCCCGGGGAGTTGATGCAATTCCTCTCCGAGAACAGGCAGAAACTCCTGCCGGAACTTCTCGAAGTATGGCAGCGCACGGGATGTCAAACGTCCGGCACCTGGGAAGAAGCATTTGGCAGGGGGATGCAGACCGACGAACTGTTCATGGCATGGCAGTATGCCAGGTACCTGGATCAATGTGTCCTGAGAGGAAAGGCTGAATACGACCTGCCCATGTTCGTGAATGCCTGGATCGTGCAGCCGGAGGACCGCAAACCGGGCGATTATCCTTCCGGCGGACCCCAGGCACATGTACTGGATATCTGGAGGGCCGGAGCCCCGCATATGGACCTCCTCTGCCCGGATATATACCTGCCGGACTTTGCCGGGATCTGCTCGCTCTATACCCGTTCCGGCAATGTCCTTTTCATCCCGGAAGCCCGTACCGGTGAACAGGGAGCTGCCCAATCGTTCTATGCGATCGGAAGGCACAGGGCCATCGGTTATTCCCCTTTCGGCATCGAAAGCAGGGTTGGAGATCCTGCCGGGGGGCCCATCCCGGCGGCATACCGTCTGCTGGAAAGCATGTCCCCGCTTCTACTGGAGGCGCAGCAGGGCGGTACCGTAAATGCAGTCCTTCTTAAACGGGATAAGAATCCTGCGGAAGAATTACGGGCGGGTGATTATTACCTGCATTTTGAACTGCGGACATCCCGCTGGTCGGATTACAGGCCGGAACTGGGATATGCCCTTGTCATGACCATGGCCCCGGATGAATTCATCGTTGCCGGGAAGGATGTCCAGGTAACCTTCTCACCCGCCACACCGGGCCCGCCCGTTGCAGCATTGCTCTGGGTGGATGAAGGCAGGTTTGAGGATGGGAACTGGATCCCCCGCCGCAGGCTGAACGGGGATGCCATCATGCTGGATTATGACCTGGCGAAACGGGCGGCCATGAACACGACCGGAACGGGACTGAAGTTTACCGGAGTGGACCGGGCCGTGCAGCGTGTGAAGCTTTACCGCTATGAGTAACTGTTGAATCATACCAGGGGCGGTTTCCTGCAAGGGAGACACCCGGACAAATGAAGAGCCATGAATAAAAATATCACGATCATTATCCTGATCCTGCCATGCCTGATGTGGATGCCACGGGCCCGGGCGCTGGAAATGAAGCCCACTGGTCGTTTCACGGCGTGCATGCCCAGAACTACCACATTTTCACCCCGGCCGAAGGAAAGGACTGGACCCTGGCCTGGGGAGTCCAGCCATGGATCTGCCCTGGGCCAATGCCGCATGCAGCTATAATTTCAGTCCCGGTGATTCCGGCAGGCTGGTCCTGGAATTCTGGATCACTCCCTTTGACTATGCGGGACCCGAAGGGCCCGCGCGGGCGGTCGAATCCGTGCTGAAAGAAGACAAGATCATCGGGCTTTGCTGGGCAGTCATCGATTACGACGATGTGAATACAAGGGGAAACAACGGGTTCTGGAACCTTTCCCCCGAACACACCATGTACGGAAATGCATCCCAGCTCTGTGCCTTCCGCCTTATGCCGCTGGAAAAACAATTTAAAAAGGCGATCGAGGCACAGTGGTCCTTCAAAGTGGTGAACATGGATCGCCGCATGGTGGCCTTTATCGATGAATCGACCGGGGAAATCGATTCCTGGCGCTGGGATTTCGGGGACGGGGAAACCTCGGAAGAACAGTTCCCGGTACATTTTTACAGGGAAGGCGGAGACTACGTCGTTACCTTATACGTTGAGGGACCGGCGGGGGAATCCAGGAGATCAAAAGTCTGGGATGTCGCCGTTAAATGATGGAACCAGACCAAAACCCAGGCGGATGCCGGGAAATAAGAGCCAGAGAATAAAAACCAAACCAATTCACCTTATGTTGCAAAAATTCATTTCAAGCAATGGAAAAAAGCCGGATGGAGGAAGGTCCGGGAATCCTTTGCGAAGTACCTTCGGAATGCCAATCCTATTCCTTGCGGCCATCCTTGCCATTGCCTGTACAAGGGAACAACCCCTGAAACCCACTCTTTATATCATCGGCGATTCCACCGTCAAGAACGGTCGCGGGGACGGCAGCGACGGGCTCTGGGGCTGGGGGGATTTCCTGTCCGAACATTTCGATACGGCCAGGATCACTGTGGAAAACCATGCCATCGGGGGAAGGAGCAGCCGGACTTTTCAGACGGAAGGACGCTGGGCAGGGATACTTGACGGATTGGCACCGGGTGATTTCGTCATGATGCAGTTCGGGCACAACGACGGCGGGTCATTCAATACGGGAAGGGCAAGAGGAACCCTGGAAGGAACCGGGGAGGAAACCGAGGAGGTGGTGATGGAGCGGGACAGCAGTCTGGAAACCGTACACACCTATGGCTGGTACATGCGAAATTACATCGCCGATGCCATGGAAGCAGGCGCCACCCCGATCGTTTTATCCCCCGTCCCCAGGAACATGTGGGACGATGAAGGGAAAGTGATCCGGGCCTCGGACAGCTACGGAAAATGGGCCCGGGAGATTGCCGGGCAGGAAGGAGCTTTCTTCGTCGACCTGAACGGGATCGTAGCCGCAAAATACGATGAAATGGGAGCTGAGAAAGTCGGATCCGAATTATTCCTGACCGATCACACCCATACCAACCTGACAGGTGCCCGGATGAATGCGGAGGCAGTGATTGAAGGAATTCAGATGCTGGGGGACTGTCCGCTGAACAGATTCCTAACCCGGAACGAGTGATGAACTGAATAACCATTAAAGATCATAAAGGCAGGAGAACGAAAAAGGACAATTTCCCTAACCTTTAATTCAGGCACCATACCTGTGTGGATTCCTGATCATTCCTTCAGGAACCGGCCGGCGCTGGTTTTATTCCCGGCATTCAGGATAAAAATATAAATGCCGGGCGTCCACTCATCCACCTGGATGGACGTGCTGGCGCCATTCCCGTTGTCGAATATTTTTTCCTGGTGGACCTGCCTTCCACGCTGGTCGTAGCATCTGAGAAGCATATCACTGCCTGCATTCTGAATCCCATCGGAAGAGACAGTAATCGTACCGCTGCCGGGATTGGGAAAGATGGACATGCCGATTGTATTTCTCTGCTCGGAGATCCCGACCGTGCTTATCACCTGTAAAATTCCCTCCGATGAAAGCCGGGTGGTATCCCATGCACGGCCTGAACCAGGAGTTGTTGGAAGGATTTCAGTGAAGCTTCCGCTGATCAGGTCCGCATCGAGTATTTTATAGCTGTTCCCGGGCACATAACTTATGTAAACGATCTTTCCTATCCAGAGGATCCCTCCGATCTTCAGCTGCCCGTTTACCACCAGGGTGTCGGACTCCTCCTTTCCGGGATCCAGGTGTATTTCCAGGGTACTGCCTGGCTGTAGTTCAACATCATTGTCAATCCGGAGCATGGATGCGGTTCTGTCCGCACACACGGAAAGCGTGGACTGATCCTCGACAATAAGCTTTCCACCGATGGCCCCGTTGCCATCCAGGGTAGCCCCGGCCTTTATATATACCGGCCCGCTGCCGGTGGCACTCCCACTTTTATTGGTTACGTTCAGGGTGCCCTCCAGCACCTCGATTGTTCCGCTCAGGGAATTGGCATTACTGAGAGTTAGCGTACCGGTCCCCGATTTGCTCAGGGATCCGCTTCCCGTCAGGACTCCCGAGAGTGTCAGCCTGGTTGATACGTTGACCATGTTCAGGGTACCCCCGTTCTCACCTATGGTCATTCCACGGTTGCTGGAAGAAGATCCACCTGTCAGCTTGAGTTCACCACCATTAAGCAACAGGTTTGAGGGGTCCTCTCCGGAGGCTCCCAGCGCGCTTGCCTTGCCTCCATCCGCCAGTGTCCCGGCTTCAATGGATCCGTCCAGGATCTGAGTGGGACCGGTGTATTCGTGTTTACCGGTTAGCCTGAGGTTTCCATCGCCATTTTTGGCAAGTCCACCCGGGCCTTTGATGCTACCGCTGCCTTCCAGGGCATAATCTCCCGAGGCATCGACCAGCATTTTACCGATGTACAGGGTACCTGCCAGGTTTATGGTATCGTTCGGGATCCCGACATCATTGAAAACGACCGTATCGTTGGATACGAACATATCAGGGAGTCCTGCATTGAGCCAGTTCATCTCACCGGTCAGGTTCCAGATGTCCGAGGAGTCGCCCTTCCAGGTCAGCCTTGCGGGATCGCGGATTTTCGTGATATCGAGGACAATGGTGTTCAGGGTGTCCAGCAGCCTGTAAGGGAATCCGTCCAATCCACTGCAAACCATAGCATTGCTGTCACCCTTCATTTCCCCGCTGTATTGAATAAGCCTGTACTGTCCGGTCGAGATTGTCCCGTCCAGGAACCGGAAATCCAGGGTGGCCCTGTATTTGAGGTTCAGATCCCCATCCACCAGGATTATATCGTTCGATTTTGAGAGCCCGGAGTTGTCATCCGAAAGATCGAAGTAAATGGTGGAGGAGCCCGTTGAAACCAGTGAGTCGGAAATAGTCAGGGTATCGGCCAGTCCTTTCCCAGGTCCGACAACCAGGCTCCCGTACCTGTTTAATGTTAGACCCCCTCCATAAATCCCGTTTCCGCCCGCAATTGCTTCCTTGTGTACTTCAACGGGGCTATGCTGCAGGTTCCCGTTCACCAGGAGGCTTCCTCTCCAGACAGTGGTAGGGCCGCTGAAATCATGATCTGAGTTCAGGGTAAGGGTTCCGTGTCCGGCTTTTACCAGGTCTATGTTCCCGGTCAGTTGTCCCGGGCCGTCGAAAGTGTAATCTTTCGGGGCATGAACCGTGACGGTTGACGGGCTCAGGCTTCCGGTCAGGGCAATGGACTGATCTGCGGTGCCCGTAATATCGAAAAGCACGTCGTCGCCATTCTGGAATAGGGAGGGAGTGCCGTTCTGAAGCCAGTTGCTGGTGGACAGGTCCCAGGCCGACCCGGAAGACCATTTGAGTTTAGCGGTGATTATTGGAGGCGGCGGAGGCGGAGACATGTCGCTCCCCAGAAAAAAACTCGTATGGGGGGGCTGATTGTAGGCGACGTTCTGCCAGGCAATGGATAAACGGTACTGGGGATTGTGCATGAGGGTATAGAGCCTGTAACCGGTCATGGTGGTACTTGCATAGATCCGGAGGTTAAGGTTATCGCTTGTCCGGAAGACGACCTCCTCCCTCCAGTCCCCCAGCAAATCCGCCGACAATCCGGGATTTGACTTGGTCCCATTATTAGAGGAACAACCGGTTGCTGTGAGAAGGGCACTGCCACTATACTTGGAGACCCTGTTGCCGTCGAGCAGTTCACGAAGAAGATCGCCGTCCCACCATGCCAGAAAGTTCGAGGAAGAGGGACTACTCCCTGCATAACTCCCGCTACAGCTTCGTAATCCTTCCGTACCTCCCCAGCATTCCATGCCAAATTTTCCAGCAACAAGATCGGCTGAAACTCCCCTACCGATATCACCGGGAACGGTACCCCAGATTATCTCTCCAGTCCGTGCATCCAGCAACTGTGAACCGGAGGTGCTGGAAGGTTCTGTGATCCCCCATTTCTCAAGGCCAGGGCGGCTTGGAGATATATCAGAAACATGCATGGCATCCCCATGCCCTAACCCTGTTGTCCACAGGCCGGTTCCATCATCATCGATGGCACAGGCACCATAGATGATCTCATCCTTCCCGTCAGCATCCACGTCCGCTACGCTGAGGTTATGGTTTCCCTGTCCCTCGTAATCAGGGTATCCTTCTTTACTATCGAATACCCAGCGGGAGGATAGCGTGCCATCCCTCCAGTCCCACGCCGCCAGCACCGTCCGCGTGTAGTAACCCCGGCACATGACCAGGCTGGGCCGGTACCCGTCCAGGTAGGCCACACAGGCCAGGAAGCGGTCCACACGGTTCCCGTAGCTGTCTCCCCAGCTGTTGACGGATCCCCTTTCCGGTATGTAGTCGGTGGTGGCAAGGATCGCACCGGTCTCTCCGTTGAAGACGGTGAGGAACTCGGGACCGGAAAGGACATACCCGGAGGCATTGCGGTAATCCGCACCGGCATCTCCAATCACCGTTCCGAGGGCATCAGTGGTCCCGTCTGCAGTTTTACAGGCCACCTCTGCCTTTCCGTCCCCATCCAGGTCGTAGACCATGAACTGGGTATAATGGGCCCCTGCCCTTATGTTAATTCCCAGGTCGATGCTCCAAAGCCGGGTGCCGTCAAATTCGTAGGCATCCAGTATCACATTCCCGGTATAACCGCTCTGTGAGTTGTCCTTCGAATTGGAGGGGTCCCATTTCAGCACGATCTCGTACTGGCCGTCTCCGTCGAGGTCCCCCACACTCAGATCATTGGGACTGTATGTATAACTGCCGCCATCCGGTGTGGTTCCGGCGGCCGGACGCTGGAGTGGTATATTGAGATAATTCATTGCCCAGACGCTTACGGGAGCCGACTTTTCCTGTTCAACTCCGCCGATAATTGCGGCAACACTGTATGTATCGAGGGCAGTTCCGGATGTGTCCTGGAAACAGCTGGCTCCCGTTATCGGTTCAGTATTCAGCTTGGTGGATTCCCGGTACAGGTTGTAGCTGGCATCAAGGTATTCGTTTCCGAGTATCCTCCAGCTGAGATAGACTCCCTTGCTTACTTTAATGGCCAGCAACCCCCTGTCAAGTGTTTCCATCTGCAGCTGGGCCAGACATGTCCCCGATCCCAACCATACTATTATGACCATCAGCAGGCCGTTTATGGTGATCCTTGTCTTTTTCATCTTTTTATCCATTTTTGGTCTGATCCCTGGGAAGCATATTACAATTTTCCCGGGGCATTTCAAAATCCCAGGAAATCCGTTACCATGTTTCTGGCGGAGGATTCATGCCGGGCCGGGGCCTATTCAAACCCGTCGATGCGTTTGAGTCCCAGCCCAACATCTCCGGCTTTCCGGTCCTTAAAATGATGTTCCTGGACCATGGCGGCCCCGAGGGATGTTGCATTGGCTATTTCACTGGTATATACGATGAACCCTTTCAAATGCATGGACAGGAGCCCGGTAAACAGCCTGTTCTTTGCAAAACCACCTGTTACGAAAAGGTTCCTGACCGGTTTCTCCGGATCACTGATGAGCCGGATGGATCCTGCCGTGAACTCAGCCAGGTCGATCAGAAGCCGGTGGTAGGCCTCTTTGAACGAATCAAATGCACACAGCTCAGGGAATTATCGGTTTTTCAAGATGAGCGAAAATTCCCGGAAGGCCGATGTAAGGGTAATGACCTAAAGGTATGATGGAAGATAAGGTCCCAATATATGGAAGAGATGTTGGTTTATTCCAATGAGGTTGATCCTGAGTCCGGAATGCCTGTCGTTTGGAAGCAGAGGATTATTCCCTGACCAGCCTGATCCTGTAATTTGGCGGTGGGGACATATCCTCGCCAATGTAAAAACTTGTATGCGGGGGCTGGTTATAGGCTACGTTCTGCCAGGCAATGCCCAGCCGGTATACGGGATCGTGCATAAAGGTACGGAAGCGGTTTTTTGCAGGGATGGTCGTTGTGTAGATACGCAATTTCCTGTTGTCCTCGGTTCTCCAGATGACTTCTTCCCGCCAGTCCCCGAACAGGTCCGCGCTCAGGTTGGGAGTTGCCTTTGTACCGTTAATGGAACGGCACTCTTGGTCCATAAGCATGCGCTTGAGGCTGGACTCTTCCCAGTCCCATTTTGATATGACATTCCGGTCGAGGATCTCCCTCTGCAGGTCATCGTCCCACCATACTGCAAAATTACATGAACGGGGCGCGGTTTCCGAGATCAGTTCCCCTTTTGCGCTGAAGAGCCCCGTGATCCCGGCCCCGGCCACCCAGCATTCCGAACCGGGGTAGCGTGGATCGATGTTGAAGGATGCGGCCCTTCCCGGACCCTCACCCCGGTCCCCTCCGCGGGTGGCAGCCTGAACGGAAGGTTTCTTCCAGAGGATTTCCCCGCTGCCTGCTGAACGGAAGTTGGCCCCGGCATCGTCGAATCGTTCCTGGATATTGAACACTTCCAGTCCCGGGTTCCCGGGGTCCAGGTCGGAAACGTGCAGGGCATCCCCGTGCCCCAGGCCGGTGGAATAAAGTCCTTTACCGTTGTCATCAATGACGCAGGCACCGTATACGATCTCGTCCTTCCCGTCTCCGTCCACATCCGCTACGCTGAGGTTATGGTTTCCCTGTCCCCGGTACGCTTCGTTCCCCGGGGTGCCGTCGTCCGAATCAAAGGTCCAGATGTGTTCAAGTTTTCCCTCCCTCCAGTTCCATGCGGCAAGCACCGAACGGGTGTAATACCCCCGGCACATGACCAGGCTGGGGCGTTCCCCGTCGAGGTAGGCGATGCAGGCCAGGAACCGGTCCATTCGGTTGCCGGTATCATCCCCCCAGGTTTCCCGCATCTGCTGCGGTGTTGGATTGTCGGTATCAGGGTGGCGTCGGGGAATGTACCCGGCCGTTGCCAGTTCGGCACCTGTCAGGCCATCGAATACGCTGAGGTATTCAGGACCCGACAGGATAAGCCCGCTCATATCGCGTTCAAATTCCCTTCCCCTCCGGGTAGTTTTCACCTTGGTTCCTGCGGGATTCCGGTACACAGCATCCGGGTCCCCGATCACCTTTCCCTGACCGTCAACGGTCCCGTCCGCGGTTTTGCATGCGACCTCCGCCTTCCCGTCCCCGTCCAGGTCGTATACCAGGAACTGGGTATAATGCGCCCCTTCGCGGATGTTGACGCCCAGGTTGATCCTCCACAACAGGGTCCCGTCCATTTCATAAGCATCCAGGATGGGCTCCGCCGTTATGCCCGGCCTTGAATTATCTGCGCCTCTGCCGGACATATGAACCACTATTTCGTAATTACCGTCCCCATCCAGGTCACCGACTGAGGCATCCCCGGGCCTGTAGTTCTCCGGGGTTTGAAGGGGAATGTCCAGGTAATTATCTGCCCATACCCTTACCGTATCGGGCACCTCGTTGTTCATCTTTTTGACGGCCGGCTTGACGAAATACCTTACTGCATCACCGCCTGCAGCAAATACGTCTATGTAGTCAGTGGTCCGGGCAAGCGGCCTGTCGTTCAGTTTCACGGGCCTGCCCCGGCCGGCGATCCGGAATACATCGAACCCTATGTCTTCCGGGTCGGTGCCCAGCATTCTCCAACCAATATAAATGCTGTCTTCTCCGAGCCTGACGGCTACGGGTGCACGGTCCAGCTCCTCCATCCATCGCTGGGCGCGGATCGTTGATCCCGGTCCAAAACCTGTTGTGATCAGTAAGGTTATAACAATAGCGTTTCTTATTGTTTTCATGGTATTTGTATTTATATCTCTCCAGGTTCCCGAACAGGCCGGGTAATATTACCTGAAGATAGTAGTATTCAAGGAATCAAGGCTTGCCTGTTCAGCCTCGGTCAGGGGATAGTAAGGATTGTCCCGGCGCGCGGTCTTCAGATATTCCAGCATGGCAGCGGCGACATCCGGATGTTTTTCGATCACATTATGGTCCTGAGTTATATCGTCCGAAAGGTTGTACAATTCAAAGAAGGGGTAACCGTCACTCCGGCGTCGTTCGTCCGGCCCTTCCTGGCCGTAAATGCGCTGTTGCTTCCGGGTCCATCTAAGCATGACCCAGTCCCCCCACCGGACCGCCTGGTGAAAGCCGCGGTGCTCGAATTCCCAGTACAGGAAACGTTCATCGAGCTTCTCGCTTTCTCCCGTCAGGATATCGAGCATGCTGATGCCATCACAGGGACCGGGCACTTCTGCCCCGGCTATTTCCGCGAAGCTTGGAAGGATGTCGGCGAAGTATAGGGGCTGGTCGTTTTCACGTCCCGGTTCGGTAATT
>CAZVLG010000490.1:0-6048 GCA_964627835.1 uncultured Bacteroides sp. | reverse complement strand
TAATTGAAGCCGAAGCGGTCCCACATCGGATAAACCCCCGTATCCATGTTCACCCGGATGGCCACCTTGGGATTTTTCTTGAGTTTTTCAGAAAGTTCCAGGATGGAATACATCTCGTCAAAATGGTCGATGTGGATGAGGGAATCGTTCTCCATGGCCTTTTTCAGATCCTCGTCCTTCTTGTCGGGTCCGTTGAAGATGATCTGGCTTCCCTTCACCCCGTTGCCCAGGGCCTTATCGTACTCGAAGCCGGAAACCACCTCGGCCCAGGACCCTTCCTGGTGGAATATGCGGCAGACCGCATCCAGGTAATTGGTTTTGTACGACCAGGCGAACTGCACCTTGGGGTAGCGGGTGGTAAATGCATGCAGGGCCTTTTTATAGGTGTCACGCATGGTCTGTTCGGAGATAACGAACAGCGGCGATCCGAACTCCTTTATCAGGTCCGCCACCCCGTTGTCATCGATGTGTGTCAGGGGCTCGGCCCTGGATTTCATGCCGAACTTGCTGGGCATTCCTGCCTGAAGCTTTTTTATGTAGGGTCTTTCGAATTTTTTCTTTTCCATGTCAGCAAATATTTTGGTTCTGCGTGTATTTTATGGTTTCCCGGTTACTGTTTATTTATGGTTGTTATAATTCTCCATTCGTGGAGAGTTTTTCAAATTCATGCACATCGGTGATCAGGTCGTAGGAATAGCGGATGAACATTTTACCGGACTGGTAGGTCGTATAGGGTTCCACCTCCATTCCGAGGGCCAGCTTTACCAGCGCCTCGGGCAGGTTTTGTCCCGCACCGACCGCCAGGTAGACCCAGGCCGGGATGCGCGGGTTGATCTCGATCACGTACAGCTCGTTCTTAAAGGATTTAACGATCTCCAGCTCCATCCCCCCTCTCCACTTCATGGCGGATATGATGGTATCGGTCAGGTCCAGCAATTTCTTGTCATCCAGGGTGATGCCGGCCCATGCCTTGCCCTTGTCGGTAATGTACTGCTTGCGCATGGGCACCGCGCCCACGGTATTGCCTTTCCCGTCGCCCAGGGCCACTACGTTCACCTCGGTTCCCTTGATGAATTCCTGGATGATGACCGGGAGTCCCCATTTAGCCGTGATCTTATTGTAATGCATCCTCACCTGCTCCTCGTTGTATGCCAGCCAGGCATCGTAGAACTTGCCCTTCACCATCAGCGGGTATTCGAAGTCCTTTTTCAGCTTGTCGATGTCGGACTGGTTCGTGATGGGTTTGCTGAAGGGCACCTCCACCCCGTATTTTTCCCCCCATTCCGGCAGGTTGGACTTATGCCTTTCCTCGAACTGTTCCAGGGTGGGCAGGAAGGTGCGGATCCCGGCCTTTTTAAGGGTCCCCTCCGCCCGCATGAAGGCATAGAGCTCGGCGTCGAAATTGGGTATCAGCACGTCGATCGGGTCTTTTTTATGGATCTCCAGGATCCTTTGCACCAGTATATCCGTTCCATCCGATGGATAGGGCACCTGGTAGGTCTTGTCGACCACATTATGCATGTAAATGGCCGGTTCCAGGTTTTCGTAGGCAAGGCCGATGATCCTGGCATCGAACTCCTTCGATTCGCGGATGCCGCGGATGACCGGTACCCCGGGACCCGGATTGTCGGTGTTGTTGAGTCCCGTCAGTGCGACGGATATTTTTTGTTTACTCATCTTCTTCGATTAACTGGAATTGCCTGAGCATCCCGATAAAATCATAAAAATACTTCTCGAAACTGGCCGGATCGATCGCATATTCCGTGCACATCTCGGATGAGATCTCCTCCAGGCTTTTCTCATCCTTCAGCATGGCCATGATCGCCTGGCCTTCCTTGTTAATGGAGTAGGACTCCCCGCTGGTGGGGTCAAATACGAAGCCGGTCTCGCTGACGGCTATGTTCTTTCTTATTTGCATGATCAGATAATTATCCCATTTATATACACAAAACTCGGTTTTTTACCCGGACCCGCTGTTACGATATTCTGATAAAATGTTATAAAATTCGGGTCCCGGCGCCCGCAGGTATACTATAAACGGCCCGTTAAGGCATTTGTTCCCCCGGGGATGATGATTTTTTTTACCCGTGGAGGATGATTTCTTCCCCCGGGGGGTGATTTTTTTTACCCGTGGAGGATGATTTCATCCCCCGGGGGGGTGAATTTAGTAAATTTTATCGATAGGTTTTTTGGAGGAGCGGTCGCTGGCCTTGTACTCGCTTACGGTCATGCCCGTGATCTTGCTGAACTGGCCGGACAGGTACTGCACACTGGAATAGTCCATCATAAATGCGATCTCGCTCAGGGTCAGTTCCTCGTTATCGATCAACTGCTTGATCCGTTCGATCTTCTGAAGGATGATATACCGCTCCAGGGTGACCGGTTCATGGGCACGGAAAAGCCTGGAAAGGTAGGGATAGGAATATCCGAGCTTTTCGACCAGGTAATCGGATTTCCGTACCACGGAGTCGACGTTGTTCATGTGGTGGATCAGCTCGATCATGGCCTGTTTTATCTGTTCGACCAGCACCTCCTCCCTGCCCTCGATCAGGTCAAGCCCGATCCCGGAGAGGATTCCGGCTATCAATTCGCTCTTAGGGCTGTCCGGCGGGTAAGCGACGACGGCTTTGCCAAGCTGTACATGCGCCACCAGTATCCCGGCCTCTTCCAGGCGCTCACGCAGAAGGATGCCGCAACAGCTCGAAACCATGTTCCGGATCATCAGGGTTTCGTATACCAGTTCCTTTTCAGTCATAATCTAAGCAAACAGCCTTACACGACGGATGCTCGTCCGCCGCATAAGACTGCTGTGTTTGAAAGCTACTTTAAAGGTATGATTTTCTTGCTGAAAATCCACGTTCCCGGCCTTTTCCGGTCATCGAAAAACGCATCAGGGTTGATCCCTGCCGGGGAGTTTGCCGGGTTCAGCCAAAAACGCATCAGGGTTGATCCGTGCCGAGGATCTCCATGAATTCATCCATGGGGATATGTTCCGGTTCGTACTGGATGGAATTTCTCGATGCGTGTGACCAGAAGGCATTCAGGTGGTGTTTGGATCCCCGAAGCAGGTTGTTGTAAACCATGGTAATGTCCTCGTTATCAACTTCTTCCGCCAGGGCTTTTTCCAGGTCCGCTATGTCCAGCTCTTCGATCTGGAGTCCCACTCGAACCGCCTCCTCATAGGATTGAGAACCCTGCTTTACCAGCTTGTCATAAAGGGATTGGATTTCTTGGGACTGAAATACCCCGCTCCGGTGGTCAGCCGCCGGGTCTTCCAGTTCGTAACGCTCCAGCAATCCCCCGACAGCCTCGGTATGCCGCATTTCGCTTTTCTCGATGTTCCGGAATACCGGCATGTCATACTGTGTGGCCAGGCTGGCATACACATCATGGGCCAGCATTTCCTCCTGGCGCATCCATTGAAGGCTGCTTATTTCTGATGGACTCAGCTCCTCTTTGGGCAGGTCCTTGTAACATTGTCCCGCCAGGCTCCCTGCAAATGCCAGGGAAGCAAACCCGGCTATCAATACGATCTTTTTTGTTTTCATGGTGAAATTTTATTTTGGTTAATACAGTCCTTTGACTGCAAAAAAACAAATAGGTTTATTTAGATATATCTATGTTTAGATGTTTTACAACATCCGCCGCATCCGAATAATATCTGATCGCGGCAGGAGGCCCTGGCAGGAGGTTCTGATGAGTGCGCGGCTCCGAAAGGCTCAGCCGGGATCGAGGTCCGAGGGACTCATCCCGTATACTTCTTCCTTGTGCTTGAACCCGGCCGGTTCGATGTGGATCATGCAGTCGAATACATTTTCGATCTCCCGGCGTATGCTTTCTTCCACCTTTATGCAGATCTTGTGTGCCTCCAGGGTGGAGACGGACCCTTTCACCTCGATGTCAAGGGCAATCATGAAATAATTGCCGATCTTCCGGATCCTGAGTCGGTGGGGATTGCCGGCTCCCTCCACCCTTTCAACCGCATCAAATACCTTGCGGTAAAGTTCCGTTCCGCTGCTTGCGTCCATCAGTTCCCGGTTGGTCTGCATGAAGATCTCGAAACCCACCTTCAGGATCCAGAAGCTTACGAGCAATGCCGTTACCGAGTCCAGGACGGGCATGTCAAGTAAAAAGGTGAATCCGAGTCCCACAAGGACCGACGCGGATATCAGCACATCGTTCTGCATGTTCAGGGCATTGGCCTTAATCATTTCGCTCCCGGTCTTTTTGCCCATGCGGAGCTGATGCCTGGCCAGCAGGAATTTCCCGGCAATGGATACAAGGGTAACGTAAATGGCCGCCATGCCGGGCAGCTCCCTTTCTGCACCCTGGATGAAATTCCTTACCGTCCCGATGGCCAGCTGGGCGCCGGCAAAGAGGATCACGAAGGCAAGGGCCTTGGTGGCGATCGTATCGGCCTTCAGGTAGCCATACGGATAATTGATGTCCGGCGGCCTTTTCATAATGCGGGCCGTAAACAGGGTGATCAGGGAAGTCAGTATGTCGCTGGCCGAATCGATCCCGTCCGCAATGACCGCAAGGCTCCCGGAAAATATGCCGATAAGGATCTTTAGAAGGGAGAGTAATGCGTTTCCGACCACCCCCACCCAGGAGGCATTTACGATGGCGTTGCCATGGTTTTCCATTTTGCAGCTTCGTCCGGTAGCAAATCTACAATATATTCCGCTGAAGTACCGATTACTTTATCACATTATGAATCCTGGCCCGGACAGGGTCGCCGAATGCACAGGGATCCTGAATACTTTATCTTACAAAAAACCGGGGCCTGTTGTGGCCCCGGTCCGTCCGGATCAAGGTTTACTTCTTTTTCCCACGATCTTTCTCCTCATCCCGTTCATACTTGCAGCAGGCAGGCAGTTTTGCGTATGCCTCGTCGCTGGCCCGGTGCATTCGCGTTTCACACATCCCGCAATTTCCTTTAACCTCGAACTTTTCGGTTTTTGCATTCTGTGCCTGCACGGAAAATCCCAGTGCAAGCAGCATCAGCAAACCGAGTACAACTTTTATTTTCATTTTCATTGAATTTAAGTGAATAAATGGGATCATTGTATGCAGGCCGGGGCATCTCAGAATTCCAGGGTTTCCCTGGTTTTCCCGCAGCCCAGCATGTCCTCCCCGAAATAGGGATTTTTAATTTCCTTTATATCACTGAACCAGTATGCTCCCTGATCGCCGGAGGCCATGGGACAATATTGGTAATAAACCGTACCGTGCCGGAGCCCGAAGCTTTTCAGGCTACGGTAAAATGCATTATTGAACGAGGCAAAAAGGGTACGCTGCTCTTCGATGTCGCTGATTCCGGATATACGATCCGCCTCCGAATTCAATACCTTCAACTGGTCCATCCATTCCATATGTGCCTCTTCATCCAGTAGTTCCATATCCACATCCTCAAGGGCTTCCTTCATGGTCCTGGCCATTTTTGCCACCTGTTCGGCATCCGAAGCAACGAAGGCATCTTTCATGCGGAGATACCCCGCGTATACATTCTCAAGCTGTCGTTTAAATGCTTCCGGCACCCGGTATCCCTCCGACTCTTTATCCATCGAGGGAACGGCGGAAGGATCCGTCCGGCCTATGGCACCCATGGAACCATGATCATGGCCTGTCGATGCCCTGCCCCCTACCGGGTTCATCATGCTTTTAAGTCCCCCAAGCTGTGCGGCCGCATCGATCTTGAAAACTCCGTTCACGGCGATTTCCTCGCCTTCATCGAGTCCCTCGCTGACCACGTAAAAATCCCCTGCCTCGGGTCCCAGTACAATTTCCCGGTAAAGGAAAGTCGGGTACTCCCGTTCCCGCACCTTTACGTATACCACGGCTCTTTTTCCAGTCCACAACACGGCCGATTTGGGGACCAGGATCTCCTCTGCGTCGGCGGCAATGGCAGAACTGATCCTGCCCTTGACGAACATTTCGGGTTTGATGCGCAGCCCGGGATTATCGATCTCCACCCTGACCCTGTAGCCTCATAGGCCCTCCTTCATCCCCAGGATCAGATGAGGAAGGTGCGACTGAACGCCAATA
>CAZVLG010000489.1:0-8076 GCA_964627835.1 uncultured Bacteroides sp. | reverse complement strand
GCCAACCTGAGGAATTACCTGATGATGCTGGAGATAGAGGATGGGAAGGGCCCCATCTACATGCGCACCGATGAAGCCATTAAAAAGATCGTTGAATCGATCCCCGATGAAAAGGAAGCCAGAAGGAAGCTCAAGGAGCTGGAAAACGAGGCATGGGAAGATTTCCTCGATATGACAGTCAGCCAGGCGCTCCTATGGGCCTCGATGAATATCAATCCCGAAGAAAAACCATCCGAGATCTCTGCGTGCGAACCTTATTTCATCAGTTCCCATTCCGGTGCCTCCGGTGCCTGGGTCAGTGGTCCGGAAGACCTGGCTCCCGATCCCTACAAATGGGGTTACCCGAATATGACAACCGTACGGGGACTTTTCGCTGCGGGTGATGCATCCGGAGCCTCCAGTCATAAGTTCTCATCCGGTTCCTTCACCGAGGGCCGTATCGCGGCCAAGGCCGCAGCCGCCTTCTGCCTTGACAATCCGGAACCGCAAACCCCACCGGCAGAATTGCTCAATGAACTGAAACAGCGCATCCTGAAACCCCTGGAACTTTTTGAAACCCACAGGGGGTATACACAGGACCCGAACATCAATCCCCATTACATACGCCCCCAGATGTTCATGTTCCGCCTCCAGAAGATCATGGACGAATATGCAGGCGGGGCTTCCAGTGGATTTAAAACATCGGCTCCATTGCTGGAGAAAGGCCTTGAACACCTGGAAATGCTTAAGGAGGATATTACCAGCCTGGCCGCCGAAGATACCCATGAACTTATGCGCTGCTGGGAGAATATCCACCGCGTATGGCAGGCCGAATCACATTTGCGCACCATGCTCTTCCGGGAAGAGACCCGCTGGCCGGGGTATTATTTCCGTACTGATTTTCCCAGACTTTCGGAGCAGGATTGGAGATGCTTCGCCAATTGCCGATGGAATCCTGAGACGGATGCCTGGGAAATGACGAAACGGGATGTTATCGACCTTACAGATTGATGTCAGACGATTATAATACCGGACCCGGGAACGCTGGATCACAGGCCGGCAAGGTTGCCCGTTCAGAAGAAGACGCTATGCTCCCGATGAATGAAAGATCCGTACTCATACTTGGAGGGGGCATCAGCGGTATCACGGCTGCTGTTGAAGCCGCCGAAACAGGTTGCAGGGTATACCTTGTTGAAAAGCTTCCATACCTGGGTGGCCAGGTGGCCCGGACCAATGAATATTTCCCGAAACTTTGTCCCCCTTACTGCGGACTCGAAATCAATTTCCAGCGGATTCGAAACAGCAGGCAGATCGAAGTCATTACCTCGGCCATTCTCGAAAGGATATCCGGATCTGCCGGGGATTTCAGGATAAGCCTGCAATGTGAGCCGGAATATGTCACATCCGATTGCACCGGATGCGGGGAATGCTCTGCCGTTTGTCCCGTTGAAACAGAAGATCCCTTCAACTACGGTATGACCAAACGAAAGGCGATAGCACTTCCCCATGAATTATCCTGCCCCGACCGCTATCACCTTGATGATACCGCCTGCAAGAAAAACGGCTGCAACGAATGTGTAACGGCATGCAGTTACCATGCCATTAAGCTGGATGCAAAACACCATACACGGGATATACGAGCGGGAACGATTCTTTTCTGCACAGGCTGGAGTCCCTATGCCCCTGAAAATCTTAGCGAATACAGCTGGGGAAAATCAAAGGACATTCTTACCAATGTTATGATGGAAAGACTGGGGGCCCCGAACGGGCCTACCCGGGGAAAAATACTTAAACCTTCCGACGGTTCGCCCGTGCGCAGGATCGCCTTCGTACAATGTGCCGGTTCCCGGGATGAAAACCACCTTCCCTACTGCTCTGCTGTCTGTTGCTCTGCATCCCTGAAACAGGCAATCTATTTCGCAGAACAGGATCCCGCCAACCAGGCTGATATCTATTATATCGATCTGAGAGTATCGGGGAGAAACGAGGACTTTTTGCGTAAGGTTGAAAACCATGATCGCATTAAATTCATCAAAGGTAAGGTTTCGAAAGTCCGCTTCGGAAATGGCAGGCTCGTTGTCGAAGCCGAGAACATCATGTCCGGCAGGAAGGAAGGCGACACATATGACCTGGTGGTGCTGGCAACGGGTATTGTACCCAATGTACCGGATGTGCCCGGGATAGAATTGGACCGGGACGGGTTCATTGTCAAGGACGCCCTGGAAGAGGGATTTTCGGCAGGGGGATGCTGCCTTGAACCCAAAGATGTGGCAGGCTCTGTCAGGGAGTCCACGGGACTGGTGATCAATGTTTTGAAGAAAAACCCGTAAACGTATTTGTCGAAAGAATCAAAAAATATAGGCGTTTATATTTGCTCCGGCTGCAGCATCGGTGATGCCATGGACGCAGAAAAACTCCGGTCAGTTGCAGAAGAATACCCCCAGGCTGGATACTGCCAGTTGCATGCCTGTCTTTGCTCTGCTGAAGCCCGGGTGAAAATAGACGATGATGTCCGGGAGCACCGGCTGGACGCTCTCGTACTTGCAGGATGCTCACCAAGGCACAAGCCGGCAACTCTTAACTTCAGCGGGATCCATACCGAACGGGTAAACCTTAGAGAGGGCGTTGCCTGGGTCATGGAACCCGGACAGGAAGATACCCAGATGGCCGCCGAGGATTACCTCCGAATGGGCATTGCGCGGACAGCGGCATCCGGCCTGCCGGAACCTTATATACCTGATGGACCGGAATCCGATATTTTCATACTGGGGGGAGGAATCACCGGGATCCAGTCTGCACTTGAAGGAGCCCGGGCAGGGTATTCTGTGATTCTGGCCGAGAAGGAAGACCGTCTCGGTGGCTGGCTGAATCACTGGCATGATATCATTCCTGTATCGGGTGGAAAACAGACACACCTCGACCTGTTCCTGGAAGAAAAACTTGAGGAACTGATGGGTTCCGGCCTGATCCGCGTTCACACCAGTACCACGGTCCATTCGATTGCAGGCGAACCCGGGAAATTCCTGGTAGGACTTAAGAACAAAAACAAATCCATCGAATGCAGGGCCGGGGCCATTATTCTTGCGAACGGCTGGAAACCCTACGATGCTTCGAGGCTTGTGGGACTGGGCTATGGGACGCATAAAAACCTGGTCACCCAGATAGAGCTGGAAGCCATGGCGAAGGAGGATAACTTAACCCGCCCCTCAGATGGAAAGATTCCCCAGGACGTCCTATTTATACAGTGTGCCGGATCCCGCGACGAGAATCACCTCCCTTACTGTTCCAATGTGTGCTGCCTGACCAGCCTGAAACAGGCCTTGTATATCCGGCATAAATATCCGGATTCAAAGGTATTCATCGTTTATAGGGATATTCGTACCCCGGGAAAGAATGAACATTTTTACCGGGAGGTCCAGGAAGACCATCGAATTTTCTTTACCAAGGGAGAGGTCTCTGAAATCAAGGAATCAGGGGATGATATACTCAGTGTCACGGTCATGGACAATCTCCTTGGCGAACCGCTGAGCATAAAAGTGGACCTGGTCGTGGCTGCAACCGGGATGGAACCCAACCAGTCTGAGGACCTGCACCTGCTTTACAGGAAGGGAGAAGGATTGCCGGAGAGAAAATACGGATTTCCTGATTCCCATTTCATCTGCTTCCCATATGAAACTCGGCGCACGGGCATTTATGCAGCAGGGGCAGTCCGGACACCACAGGGTATCCAGGATTGCATGGAAGATGCAGGAGGGGCCGTGGTCAAAGCCGTGCAGTGCATTGAAAGCGTTAAACGGGGGGAAGCCCTGCATCCCAGGCCCGGTGACAGGAGCTATCCCGTTCTTTCCCTCCAGCGCTGCACAGACTGTAAAAGATGCACCGAAGAATGCCCCTTCGCTGCCTACGATGAGAATGAAAAAGGCACTCCCCTGCCCAATCCTGCGCGATGCAGGCGCTGTGGCATCTGCATGGGTTCGTGCCCGGAGCGCATCATCAACTTCGATGATTACAGCATCCATGCAATCTCCTCCATGATCAAGTCCATCCCCATCCCGGATGAATTCGAGGAAAAACCGAGGGTACTGGCTTTTGTCTGTGAAAACGATGCTTATCCTGCCTTCGACATGGCGGCCCTTCACCGCCACCGGATAAGTCCATGGCTTAGGATCATCCCCGTCCGATGTATCGGCTCGATCAATAAGATCTGGCTGTCCGATGCCCTGTCTGCGGGGTACGACGGCATCCTGCAGATCGGGTGCAAGCCGGGCGAGGATTACCAGTGCCATTATATCACCGGAAGCGAGCTCATGGAAACACGCTCGGAGAACATCCAGGAAACCCTGCAGACCATGATGCTGGAACCCGAGCGGATCGAAACGGTATTCCTTGAGATTGATGAATACCACCGGATATCGGAGATTATAGACGATTACCTTGAAACCATTGAAAAAATAGGCCCCAATCCATTCAAGGGCATGTAAATGATTGAAGTCAGACCGGACATAGCATTTATCGAGAAGCTGCAGGGAGCCGCGGGATCCCAGTTGACGACATGCATGCAATGCGGAGCCTGTACGGCTTCTTGTTCCCTATCAGTGGACCAGGATGTATTTCCCCGGAAACAGATGATCATGGCTGCCTGGGGAATGCGGGAACGTCTCCTGGCCGATCCTTATGTCTGGGCCTGTCACCAGTGCGGGGACTGCACCCTTTCCTGTCCCCGGGGAGTGAAACCGGGAGAGATCCTGGCCGCTCTGCGTCAGGAGCAGATCGCCCATTATTCAAGGCCCCGTTTCCTTGCACGCTGGATGCAAAAACCCGGGTTCCTGCCGTTTGCCCTGTTGTTTCCCGCGGCCATCATCATCCTGATCCTTTCCCTGGCGGGAACCTTCCGGATTCCTGATGGACCCGTGGATTACTCCAAATTCTTTCCCCACGGCTGGCTGAATGGATCATTTACAGCCTTGTTTGTGTTATCAACCATCGGTGCTGTATGGGGACTCAGAAGTTTCTGGCGGAATATGAAAGCCGGATTGAATCCGAAGGCTCAATCAGCAAGCGAAGTCCCATCCCCTTCCGGACCGGTCTCCTCCGGACCAGCACCTTCCAGGCCGGTTTCCTCCGGACCAGCACCTTCCGGACCGGTCTCCTCCGGACCAGCACCTTCCGGGCCGGTTTCCTCCGGACCAGCACCTTCCGGGCCGGTCTCCTCCGGACCAGCACCTTCCGGACCGGTCTCCTCCGAACACGCCCCAGGAGGCTTTTTCTCACTCATTGGACGGATCATGAGGCACAGGGACTTTAACAGCTGCGAGGCTCAGAAGAACCGGGCCCTATCTCATTTCCTTGTATTCTGGGGATTTATCCTCCTCCTGTTCGTAACCTTTTTTGCCATTTTGTCCACGGTCTTTTTTGATTACCCGCTGAGCCTCCTGAACCCAATTAAAATTGCTGGAAACATAGGGGCCTTAATGCTGCTGACGGGTTCCTCCCTGATGATTCTGAACCGGCTGGTCAGGCGGCAGGGGCTCCGGAGCAATTATACAGACTGGTTCTTCCTGCTCTCGTTCTGGCTCCTGACTATTTCAGGGATCCTGGTGGAGGCGGCACGCTTCCTGGAATGGGGCAGTGCGTATCATCTTTACTTTTTCCACCTGGTTATGGTATGGATCATCATCCTTTACTATCCCTACACCAAGTTCGCCCACTTCATGTACCGGACCCTGGCCCTGATCCTGACAAGGTCCGGCCGCTGAACCCAAATAGTAACTCGCTGACTGCAAATAATACTATATATTATGATAAAAGACGGATCGAATCAACAAACAGGCTCCAGGTTCGTAAATCAATTTGGGTATTACACGGCAATCTCCATGACTGTCATAACCCTGGTGACCTTTGGAATTGCTTTCTTTACCCCTCCCCTTTCCGGTCCCTTCTGCCCGGGTTCCTGCTTCGAATATCCCTATGCGGATATTGCTGCAAGGTTTCCCAGGGATTATATCTGGATGTACTTCGCGATCGTATTGAATCTTGTTTTTATTTTACTGACATCCACCATCCATCGCCATGCTTCCGGTTCAGGAAAGCTATTCAGCCAGATTGGCCTGTCATTTGCCATACCCTCGGCCGGTATTCTGGTAAGCAATTACTTCCTGCAGGTTACCGTGATTCAGCCCAGTGTTCTGAATGGTGAAACAGACGGGATAGCCCTGCTGACCCAGTTCAATCCCCACGGATTATTCATTGCGCTTGAGGAGATCGGTTTTTTACTGATGAGCCTGGCATTCCTGTCCATTGCTTTTGTATTTCAGGGAAGCGATCGATTGGAAAAGGCACTTCGCTGGATCTTCATCCTCGGTTTCATCCTTGCCATCGTTTCACTGGTATGGATAACCATGGTGCATGGGGTGCACCGCGAGTACTTCTTCGAAGTTGCCGCAATTACCATTAATTGGACCGTTTTGATCGTGACCGGGATCCTGCTGGCCATATGGTTCAGGAAGAATCTGCGGACCCCCTGATTAACTATGCATCCTTGACGGTCGGTTCCGTACCAGCTCCTATTTCGTCCCGGGTCTTCCCCGATCAGCAGGGTTCAGCCCCTTATTTAGTTAAACCTGAAAAACCCATTGTTTTTTCTGGCTCCAGTTTTTAATATTCATATAGTGTACCAAGGACCCAAGGAAATTTTGACATAAAACAATGGTTTCTGCCTTGATCCTGCGTAACATCTTAATCATATTGAACCCTGCAGCGGCCAGCAAGGTATTAATTGTATCACCCTGAGTACCGCTTAGGTAATTTCTGATCATTCTATGGTCATGTTTTACATGTCCGATCACAGGTTCAATACCTGCTCTAGCTTTGAAGTACTTGCGAGCTTTCTGTTTCTCATAATTGGTAGCCCATGCAGGAAGTTTGCCAGGTATGCGAATCTCAACTCCCAAGACCGTCTTTTTTCCTCTGTATCCCCGGTCAACAATGGCAGTCTCCGGGAGTTTTCCTGTAAGTCTTTCCACTTGTTGCAGCTGTGGATCCAGGGTGGCAGTATCATAGGGATTTTCGCTAAAGGACAACGCTCCAACGATGATCCCGGATTTCATGGTCTTCACAATGGACACCTTATTGCCAAACTCATATTTCTTTGCCTCTTTTCCTTTGGCTATGCATCTAACCTCAGGTTCATGAAGACTGTAAATCTTATTCGTGCTTTTCTGAGTCTGTTTCAATACCCGGTGGAAAAGCAGCAGATCTTGCTCATATCGCTCCAACTGTTCAGCATTCAGTTTTCTTTCAAGATCCCTTATTACGCGGCCGGAGATTACTTTAATCTTCCTTGCAGCTGCATTGGCCTTCTTCCGCCTCTTGGGATGCTCGCGAAAACGTTGGTCTATCATCAGTTGCTTTAATATTCGCTTGTAACTCTGACGCAATACAATACCCTCATTATTTGCTATATCCCTGCATTTTTCGACGATTCTCTTTTGAAGCTTGGGATCTGTAGGATAGGTGATGTTTTTCTCCTGAACCGTGGTATCAACCAAAACCCGTTTCTCCTGGATCTCTTTCCGATCAAACAGATCAATGGAGATTTTCAGGATCCTCTCCATTCCTCGCTCTCCCATGCGCTGCCTGAACTTAATCAGTTCGGTGGGATCAAAAGGCCAATGATGCTGGAAATTTACCTCTCCGCAAAAGTGCTGCCAGTAAGGATTTTCCCTCCACCTGTCTACTACACTTTCATCACTCACATTGAACATCCTTTTGAGCAAGATAACCCCAACTATTTTCCGGATGGGTATTGATGGCCTTCCGTTATCACCACAATAATACTCCGATAAATCCTGTTCAATCTCATCCCAGTTGATCCGCTCTGCTAAAATATACAGCTCATGATCTTTATTGATAAACTGAAGCAGCGGAACCTGGTACATATTCAATTGCGGTGTCTTGTCTGTTTTTCCTAACATTTTGCAAGGTTTTACCCCAATTTCGGAAAAAGCTTGCAAAATCAATGCTATTAAATCAACTCTTTATCAACATTATATCACTAATTATCAATATGTTATAATCTATTTCAGGTTGGACTATTTA
>CAZVLG010000488.1:0-11067 GCA_964627835.1 uncultured Bacteroides sp. | reverse complement strand
CTTTGCATCCGGGTACCCCTCGATATTGCCGGTCGGGGTCTCCTTTTCCGGGAGGATCACATACCCGTAGCCCAGTTTATCCAGCAGGGCGGGGACTTTTTTCCTTGCCTCCACCGCAAGCTGGAAATTAAAGATGTTCCGGGTGGCAATGATCACCCCGAAGGTTTGTTTTTTCATTTTCATGGTCGGTTATTTTAAAATTTATTTCCGTTCTATTTCAAGAGTGTCCTTTCAACGGCTTTCATCCATCCTTTATAGAGCTCGCTTCGGAGGTCTTCCTTCATTCCCGGCCGGAACAGATCGTCACCCTTCCTGAGGCTGAGGATCTCGTCCAGGTCTTTCCAGAACCCTGTTGCCAGTCCCGCCATAGATGCCGAACCCAGGGCGGATATTTCCTCGATGGCCGAACGCACAACTTCCCGGTTCAGCATGTCCGCCTGGAACTGCATCAGGAAATTGTTCCGGGTGGGTCCGCCGTCCACCCTCAGAACTTTCAGTTCAATATCCCCCTCCTTCTCCATCAGATCGATCAGGTCCCTGACCTGGTAGGCGATGCTTTCGAGCACTGCGCGGACGACATGGGGTTTCCGTGTATCCCTGGAAATGCCCGACAGGGTGGCCCGGGCCTGGTGGTCCCAGTAAGGAGCTCCGAGTCCCACGAAAGCCGGAACCATGTAAACGCCGTTCGCCGAGGGAACGGATGTGGCAAGAGCCTCGGTCTCCCCGGCCCCATCGATCAGTTCCAGTTCGTTCACCAGCCAGTTGATGGTATCGCCGGTGGAATGGATGTTTCCCTCATACACATAATCCACGTTTCCCTTCATGCTGAACCCAATGGATGTGACCAGTCCTTTCGGGGCCGTAAGCGGTTCGCGCCCGATGTTCATCATGATGGAGGAACCGGTGCCGTAGGTGGCTTTAGCCATACCCGGGGTGAAGCAGTGCTGGCCGAACAGGGCCGCATGGGAATCGCCCAGGAGTCCCGATATGGGAACGGGTTCGCCGGGGAGGATCGAGGGATCCGTATGCCCGAAGATCTCATCGCTGTACCTGCATTCCGGGAACATGGACGGATGCAGGTCGAACAGGGGCATCAGCTCCTCGTCCCATTTGAGTCCAACGATATTATAGAGCATGGTCCGGCAGGCGTTGGAATGGTCCGTCGCGTGCACCCTTCCCCCGGTAAGTTTCCACAGAAGCCAGGTATCCATGGTGCCAAGGAGCAGTTCGCCTTTTTCAGCCTTTTTCTTTGCGTCCGGCACATGGTTCATGATCCAGCGGAGCTTGCTTGCTGAAAAATAGGGATCTATGATCAGCCCGGTTTTCTCAAGGAACATTTCTTCCAGTCCCCTGTCCCGCAGTTCATCGCAATAGGGAGCACCCCGCTGGCATTGCCAGACGACCGCGTTATGCAGGGGCTCGCCGGTGCTGCGGTCCCAGATCATGGCCGTCTCCCGCTGGTTGGTTATGGAAAGGGCCGCGACCTCCCCGGTATGGGTCTTATTCTCTTCCAGAATTCTGATCATGCCCGACCGCGTATTATCAAAGATCTCCTGCGGATCATGTTCCACAAATCCGGATTCGGGATAGATCTGCTCATGCGGCAGGCTGAGCCTGGCTACCAGGGAGGCGGTCCGGTCGAAGAGCATTATTTTGGTAGCCGTTGTGCTCTGGTCGATGGCCAGTATGTACTTTTTATTCATTCCGTTATGTTGATTTCCTGTCCGGGCCAGGTGGACATTTCAAAGGTATCCTCCCCGTAATCGATCCTCAGGTCATTGCCTGCATGGGAACGTACCTGGATACGGGTGATCCTTCCCTCATCCCATTCCATGTCCAGCTCGAATCCGCCCCGGCACCTGAGTCCCCTCAGGCTTCCGTTCGGCCATTGCTCCGGCAGGGCCGGCAACAGGTGAATATAACCCTGGTGGCTCTGCATCAGCATCTCGATGATCCCGGCCGCGCCCCCGAAATTACCGTCGATCTGGAATGGAGGATGCGCATCGAAAAGGTTGGGATAGCTCCCTCCCGAAGGTTCCCGGCCTTCTTCCAGGGCAGGATCCAGGAGCATCTGCACCATGTGAAAGGCATGCTCCGCGTCAAGGAAACGAGCCCAGAAATTGATCTTCCATGCCAGGCTCCAGCCCGTGCCTTCGTCGCCCCGGTATAGAAGGGATTGCCGGGCCGCTTCCATCAGCTCCGGGTTTTGATCCCAGGTGATTTCCGTCCCCGGATGCACTCCCCAGAGGTGCGAAACGTGCCGGTGATGGTTATCCGTCCGGTCGATGTCTTCCATCCACTCCTGGAGTTGCCCGTGCTTTCCGATCCGGTCCGGCGGCATTCTGTCCAGTACGGACCGTATGCTGTCGGCCAGAGCATGATCCGTATCAAGGATCCGTGAACATTGCATTACGATTTTAAAAAGGGACCGGATGATCTGGTGGTCCATCGTGGGACCTGCAACGAGTCCCCCGTTCTCCGGCGAATTCGAGGGCACGGAGATCAGGTAGCCTGTTTGGGGGTCTTCGCTCAGAAAATCCAGGTAAAATACCGCAGATTCCCTGAGCACCGGGTAGGCCCGGTCATGCAGGAAAACACTGTCACCGGAATACAGGTAGTGCTCCCAGAGGTGGTGGCAGAGCCAGCCGCTTCCCGTCACCCAGATGCCGTGGTTTGAGGCATTGATAGGGGCGGTTCCCCTCCACTGGTCGGTGTTGTGGTGCAGCACCCAGCCCCTTGCCCCGTAATGGGCCCGTGCTGTTTTCCTGCCTTCTACGGCCAGTTCTTCGATCATATCGAAAAGGGTGGAATGGCAGTCGGCCAGGTTCAGGGGTTCCTCCGGCCAGAAGTTCATTTCGCAGTTGATGTTGGTAGTGTACTTGCTGCCCCAGGGGGGGTGCAGGCTGTTGTTCCATATCCCCTGAAGGTTGGGCGGATGCGTGCCCGGGCGTGCGGAGGCAATCATCAGGTAGCGTGCGTACTGTACATACAGGGTTGCCAGATCCCGGTCCTGGCCGGAGCGGTTTTCAGCCAGCCTCCGGTCGGTTGGGAGGATGCGTTTTTCATGTCCCCCGAGGTCCATGCTGAAGCGGTTAAACAGTGACCGGTAATCTCGTACATGTGCGGCCAACATGCTGTCATACACGGTCCCGGAGCAATGCTCCAAATAGTCCCTGCAACGATTTTCAGGGTCTGCGGACAGGTCCCTGTAGTCCACGAAATTCGTGGCGGCCACCAGCTTCAGAACGGCCCGGTCGGCATTTTTCACCACCACGGAGTCTTCGGATACCGCCAGGCTGCCCCCGGTTGTTTCAATCCTCAGCCAGGCGGAACCGTTCATGTCCCCGTCCTCCACCTCCAGTGAGAGCCCCAGGGTATGATCATCAATTTTCCTGAACCTGTGGATTCGGTGCGGAGTTTCCAGCCGGGCCGTACAGCTGATGCTGCCGGGGCTGTCTGCATCGAATTTGGCCACAATGGACTGGTCCGGGTGGCTGATGAAATACTCCCTGCTGAATTCTATACCCCCGGAGGTGTAGGACATCCTGGCCACGGCTTCCTCAAGGCTAAGGGAACGCCGGTAATTCCTGAAATCCTCATGCCCCGGGAAGCGGATCACAAGGTCGCCGAATGGCTGGTAATCGGCCTGGTACTGGGGGTATGGAGGTGGCCGGTCATCGATCAACCTGTACTTCCAGTCCCCTTCTATAAAGACCGGTTCGCCCTGCCCATCGGCAGGAATGATGTGCATCTTATAGGGTTCCTCCCGGCAGGCATTGAATCCACCCGTGGAGACATAATTGAGTATCTGAACAGCGATCAGGTTCTCCCCGGTATGGACAAGGCCGGCCGGAACCCTGTAGCTGCGGTTGGTATTGCTGATATCCGTGGTCCCGGTCAGCTCCCCGTTGACATAGGTAAAATCCTGGTCCTTTATGTTTCCCAGTACAAGAACAAGGTCCTGCCCGGCCCATTCTTCAGGTATCTTCACGGTTTTCCTGAACAGCACGCAGCCGTTCATGTCCGGAAGGCCTTTGCTTTCCCAGACGCTTTTTCCCTCGATGAGCATGGCAGGCCACTCCGAGTCATCGGTTTCCGGCAGGATGGCACTGCGAATGGCTGCTGTTTGCAGCAGGCTGTCCACCCATTTCTTTTTTTCGGCCGGGAAGGAATCTTCAAAAGCACGTCTGCCCATGAACACCCTTCCTGCAAGGTCTTCCGCTTCGTCCTGCCTGCCCTGGAACAACAACCCGCGTATCTCATCCAGCCATTCAACCGCACCTTCGCGGTGGTATTCCCGGGGACCGCAATCCCAGAGGGTTTCTTCGTTGAACTGGAGATGCTCCCTGCCCGGATCACCGTAAACCATCATCCCCAGCCGCCCGTTACCCAGGGGCAGGGCTTCCTCCCATATTGCTGCCGGCCGCTCATACCAGAGTTCAAGTCCCCCCGGCTCCGGGGTGCTCCTGCAGCCCGGGAGCAGGATGCTCCCTGCGAAAAAGAACAAAAACGACAGGCGAAGAATACGGGGCCTACCGGTCCAGTTCAATCGCTGCCATAATGAAGGGTGCCACTCCTTTGCAGTCATTCTTTACGATCCTTTCAGTAGTATAATATTCATAACTTCCGTCCCGGTAAGGATTGCCTCCCAGTCCGCAGCCCCCGCATATATCGACCATGCTGATGAGGCCATCTTCATCCACGATGATAAACTGCTTAACCATATCGTCGAACGCTTCCGAGGCTATCTCCAGGTATTTTGCATCGAGGTATCCTTTTTTAGCCCCCCGGGCGAAGGCAAAGATGTACATAGCGGTCCCGGAACCCTCCAGGTAATTGCCTTCGCGCCCGCCCTGGTCCAGGACCTGGTACCAGGCCCCGGATTCCGGGTCCCTCACCCTGAGCAGGGCTTCGCAGGTCAGGTCCAGCACCCCGATGATGGAATCCCGCTTCGGGTGCTCTTCTGGTAAATAATCAAGCACGTCCACCAGGGCCATGACGTACCATCCGATGGAGCGGCTCCAGAAGTTGGGGGACTGCCCCGTCTCCGGATCGCTCCATTTCTGCTCCCTGCTCTCATCCCAGGCATGGTACAGCAGGCCGGTCTCCGGGTCCAGGGTCTTCCGGTGAATAAGCAGGATCTGATGCGCCACGGTATCGAACCACTCCGGTTGGTCAAATTCCGCGGCATACTGCGCCAGGAATGCGCTTCCCATGTATATCCCGTCCAGCCACATCTGCCAGGGGTAGATCTGCTTGTGCCAGAATCCGTCCGAATGGGTCCTCGGGTGATGCTTCATCTGGTCGACAAAAGTTTCGACAGCGATCCTGTATTTTTCCTCACCGGTCCTCTTGTAAAGGGTGATCAGGTTTTTCCCGGGATTGATATTGTCGATATTGTATGATCCCTTACGGTAGGTCCTAATGCTGCCGTCCTCCCCGATGAAATAATCCATGTATTCCTTCATGTAGCTTGAGTAGGCAGGATCGATGGTTCCCAGCCTGTCGATGGCCATGGCAAGGAATGCCACATCGTAGGACCAGCGGATCCTGCCCCGCATGTTGTAATGGCCAAGGGTGTCATAGCGCTGCATGACGGCATCGGCCATTTTCAGGCTCCACTTTTCTTCCGCCTGGCCGGTTGCGGCAGAAGGTCCACACCCCGGGAGCATAAGCTGACCGCTTCCCGAAAGCAGGACAAGCATCGATATAAGAAACAATTTTTTCATATCATGATTATGGTTTAAGGATTCCCGGCAACGGTGATTCTGACCGGCTCCAGGAACCCGAACGGTATATGGTAATAAGTATCGGTCCACAATTTCAGATCCTCCCCTTCCATCCGAAGGTCATACCAGTCTCTGTTGCCCGAAGGATCCGGAAAACCCCCGGCCCCGGTAAAGCTGTTGGGGCCTACCCGGGTGAGTTCGGCTCCCGGGTGGTGATGGGGACCCAGCAGGTTGCGCAGGGAATTGACCAGGGTGATCTTCAGGGTGTTATCGCCGTTTCGGATGTACCGGGTAATGTCTGCACGGCAGGGAGACCAGAAAAGGCTGCCGGCGGATTTACCGTTAAGCTCTATCCTGCAGACAATGGCTTCGGTATTTGGAAGCTTAAGAAAGTATTTCCTGCCCTCCTGGATCGAATCCATGCGGAAACGTTTGACCATTTCAAACTCACCTGCATAGAACGGGTATCCCTCCAGGGTAAGGTCCCCATCAAAGACATCTTTTTCCTTCACCAGCGTGAAGTTTTTGAATCCGTGTACCGGCCTTTGGATGAAATCGCCTCTTTTGTTGCGCTGGCTCTCCATGGTCATTACCGGTGACAGGACATCAACCCCGAAACTGCCGGTCAGGTAGATGCTCTCGATCTCCGTACCGTACCTCTCTTCAGCCATTGCACTTCCGGGAATTGCATGGATAAAATCGAGGGCCAGTTCGATCCGATTGCTGCCTTCCTTCAGGAGACCGGCAATATCGCAGCTCCGGAAATGATGGTCCAGGTAAAAGTCCCCATCGCCAAAGTCCACCCCCTGTCCGTTAACCCGGATGCTCGTATAGAGGGAGGGGTCCTCGACAACCAGCCTGCATGTTTCGGGCACATCGCTGATGTGCACGGGGTAGCGGAGGATTAGGGGACCCGAATAGGATTCATCGGTAAAGCGGCTGCTGATCCCTATAACAGGTTCGGGATCCGAGAAATTCCCGCTCGGGTCTGTTGAATATTCTGCAAAATCGAGGGTGATGACATTGGGTTGCAGTCGTGTTCCATGCCATTCTCCGTCCAATATCAGAACGGAATGCATTTCATCGGGAAGGCTGTAAGTCAGGACATCCGGCACCTCCCCCCCGTCTTCCTCCCCTGTCAGCCAGATCAGGGAAGAGGAAGGAATTTCTATTTCGTATGCCCCATCGGCTGATTCAGGCATCCGGTAACATTCTCCTAAGGAGGGATCCCAAAGTAATACCCTGCCGGTCAATAGTTCCGAGCAGAAACGAAAGCGTATGGTTTCGGTATGGGAGGAATTATAAAGGAGTATAAGGGAACCCTTGCCGGATCGGCGGACATGCGACCAGATCTTTTCCGATCCTTCTCCTTCAAGCACCACGGCAGGTTTTACATGCTCAGGCATGACGAACGACAGCTCGTCTGTTCCCAGGTCGAGGACCCGCTGCCGTAGAGCATTTAACTGCCCGTCTGCCTTTTTCCCGTCAAGGTATTCCGGGAACCTGCCGGTGTTGAACAGCTCCCCCCCCTGGTCTGCCAGTGCCAGCAATAGCCCGACAGTGCTTTCGCGGATTCCGATCATATCCGGCAGGATCACATTCGCATAGGCCATGGCTCCGACCACCAGCTTCCCGTTCTCGACACGGGCCGTATCGTCCAGGATCTGCTCGTCTCCCAGGTCGTAATCGTAGTGAGCCTCCTGCATGGATTCCATCAGCCGGAGAAGTCCCGAAGAAAACTCTCCGTCCTCCCTGCCCTTGATGTATTCACTTTCCAGGGGATAAACGACCAGGAATTGCGGATCGTATTGGCCCACGGTGGTTGCATAGGAAATACGCCCCAGGTAATCCTCCAGGTTTTTGTTGTCGGACCAGTAGGGCTGGTGATAGGAGAAGGTCGGGGGATAGTCCCGCTTCCTAACCCCCTTCAAGCTGTAAAGGGTCAGGTGGGGACAAAAATGGTTCACCCCGAGGATGGCGTGCCAGCCTGCGATCCATTTGCGGTCCTCGAAGTTCATGTTTTGCCCGCTGATGCCGAAAATTTCACTCAGCCTCCTTGGGATGCCGTACTGGTTCGCCGCACTGCTCAGGCTGCGGGCCGTTATCAACCGGTCTTTAATGGTCAGTCCCAGGTGATCCATCCCTGGTTGCTGCATGTTCCGGTAATGCAGCATGGAGTTCCCGATCCGGTCCCTGACCTTCTCCAGGACATCCTCCCCCAGGTAATGCCCGGTGAAAACGTTTTCACTCCGGGCACAAAAAAAAGAGATCTGTTTTGAGAAACTTTCCTCAAACTGCAGGGCCACGGCACGGTAATAGTACAGCCGTACTTCCCTCCAGTTTCCTTTTTCTTCGAAAAGCCGCGGCAGGTCGGCAAGCAGGTCGCCACCGCAGATCTCGGTATATTTTTCGGCTACTTTTGGAGAGTAGCTAAGAACACCGGCATGCGGTGTCTTGCGGTCAAAGTACCTTGCATGAATATGAGGTTCATCGGTGAATATCCCGAAGCCGGGCCGGCCCTGGCTGTGGCCATACCTCTCGACATAAGGAACATAGGATTGACGGATGAATTCCTTAACCACCTCGGGATTAAACAGGTCAACGTAGCAGGATCCGTAGAATGCGGACTGGCCCATCTGTGTGGTATATTCGATATAACGGTACGTACCGTCTTCCAGCAGGATACGGCCACCCGCAGGGACGGGTGTATCCAGGTGCAGCCGGGCCAGGCATTTTGCACGGTACGCTTCAGCCATGCCCGGTATGGTTCCCCCGGCATATCCGCTTGGCCAGTTGTACTCATCGTAGAACCATGCATAAAGTCCCGCTTCATCGGCTGCTTCCACGGCAGCATCCATCGCTTTCCACCAATCCTCCCCCATATACCCGGTTAGGAGTCCCGTTCGGGCATGCAGGTAAAAACCCCCGAGCCCCGCATCCCTGAATCCTTTCACCTGGCTGGCAATTTCACCTGCTTCCAGCCGGTCATTCAGTGCGTAAAAGGGAAACGAGCGGTATTCGGAGGGCGGGTCCAGGAAAATGGAAAACTCCATTTCCTCCTGGAACCGGGGAATCGTGTCCTGTGCGGCCTGCTTCCGGGTATCGGTATTGCACGAACCTGATATAAGGAATAAAGCTGGAAGCAACCAGTGTGATCGAGCCAGGATATCTCCCCGGTATTTTATATGGATTCGCGCCATGAAGTGCTCGGTTAGCTGGTGGTCGAAAATAATGAATTAAGCACAATTTTCATAATACTCAGGAAGCTGGCTGATGTTTCACCTGTGAATATCAAGGTGCGGATTGACTCCCTGGATGGTGGACCGGCATTTCATACACAATACAATAAGGGTAGAAGACAAGATTCTAAAATACAACAATCCATAATAATATTTGGAAAAATTAGGCTATAGAATTAAAATCTGAAGACATACGAACAGGTGACCTTATGCCTTACAAGCAGGGGGTCAATGGTTCGAATTCATTATCGCCTACAAATGAAGGAGAAGGAGTTAGTCTTAAGGATCTGGCTTCTTTTTCTTTTGGTTTAAAATGGGATTGAGGGTTAAGAGTTTGATTATGCTGAATTTGAAATGACGAAATATATTATCCCATCGATCATTATTCTAATCTCTTCGATTGAATATTGATCATAATTACCATGTTTCCAGGGATTCAAGCTCGGACAGATCGAATGTGCTTGCTGCCATCTGGAGGGACTCCCGATACAGCGCTTCCAGGTCTCCCAGTTCAATATCCGAGCCCATCCTGATAAAGAGGGGGGTCCGGTACAACGGGGCCTCCACTTCCAGGTATTTCCCTCCTTTGTTTTCCTCTGACGGATCCCATGCATTGATCCAGGTTTCCCCGCCAGGAAGGTACATCATCCCGGAGGTCTTTCCTTTCTGCCAGATAATGTGCACGAGCAGGTCGGGCCCCAGCAGGTAGGTCTGCCAGTCTTCCCATGCTTCGGGCTGACCGGGGTATTCAAGGAAGAGCGGCCGTGCGATAGGGGTGCCTGTCTTCCTCGCTTCTTCTGCGAGGGACCTGATGTAGGGAGCGATTTTCATGCGTATCTTTGAATAGAGACGCCAGGCAGCGATCAGCTCCAGATCCGGCTTGTGGTCCCGTCGCATGTTCCAGAACCCCCGGTTCAGTGTGGGCCCCGTCTCCATGAGTGGGGAGAAACATCCGAATCCGAGCCAGCGTATACAGGTTTCCCGGTCAAACCGGCCCCAGTACCCTCCGATATCTGAAGCCCAGACTGGGTAACCCATCATAGCGCACCGCTGCAACCCTATCACCGCTGAACGCAGTCCTTCCTGCTTCCCGTCGGTGTCACCGGCCCACATGCCCCCGTATCGGGCACTCCCGGTATACTGCGCCCTGGGAAAGAGGATGAAATTTTCCCCCAGCACCGGTTCCACTGCCTGATATGCCGCACTAACATACTGGCGGGGGTAATCATTGAAATTCTCCCGGTAGCTGGTACCTTTCCAGGTACGGAGATGCAGCGAATCCAGAAGTTTTTCCCCATCCGCACGGTCCAGTTTGAATCCCCGTATCCCCATACGGGCCAGTTTCCCAGGGCCGTTCTCTCCCCACCATTTCATCGCTTCGGGATTCGTAAAGTCCAACAAAACCTGCCTAGCGTTCCCCCATACATTGCTCTCCAGGTAGTAGTTATGTTCTTCCGCGTAATCGGCTTGTGCCCCCATCACGAAGGGAGCGATCCAGACCATCAGTTCCATTCCGTTCCGGTTCAGCCACCGGATCATCCCAGTAGCATAGGGGAATCTGTCATGGTCGAACTCGTAATCATCGAATCCCCTCACTCCTGGTCCCCATGGCCGGTCGATCCAGTGGGCCGTGCAGGGAATGTCATAGAATTTCATCAGTATCACATCCTCCACCAGGTCGCTGTTGTAGGGCGCTGTTACCTTTGTTCCGTCAAAGTATTCCTGGTTGTTCGAGTGCTCATCCCTCCACCGCCAGGGGCCGAAGGCCCACTCAGGGGGGACGACCGAAGGCCCCGTCTCAAGGGCGTGTTGCTGCACAAGCTCCATGGGGCCCGATGCGGTGGAGAGTACTATTTCCATTGCAGGTCCCTCAAAGGCAGCCTGCACATGATCTGGGTGCCGGCTGCAGAAATCGAAGAATCCGGGCCAGGAGCCCCGGACGAAAAAGGAGTAATTAGCGGAAGAAATGTAAAAGGGTGCATAAGCAGAGACTGTAGGTTTCAGCCTGACATCCATCCTTTCACCGCGCAGGTTCAGTCCCGTGGTGATTCCCTCCTGCCAGGAGTTGTTCTGGAATCCGTCCACCACCCTTTCGGACA
>CAZVLG010000487.1:0-9279 GCA_964627835.1 uncultured Bacteroides sp. | reverse complement strand
CGGATAGGTGCTGGTGGTAAAACGCCTGACCTCAATCATGACTCCCGGGGGTAGTTCACTCTGGATGCCACTTACCTGTGCCTGAACCAGCTGATAGGCCCTGAACATATCCTGGTCCCATTGAAAATCAATATTGATTTCTGCCGATCCGCGGCTGATGCTGCTTCGCACAGTCCGTACACCTTCCACCATCATGGCTGCCTCTTCAATGGGTTTGGCCACTTCCATCTCCATTTCGGTGATGGGAGCCAGCCCGTAATCCACAAGTACGGTAATTCGGGGGAAGGCGGCATCCGGGAAGACTCCTTTTGGAATCTGGAAAATCAGGTATCCGCCAATTAATGAAAGCAAGAGGGCAATAAAGATCATTGCCCTTTTATTCTCCACTGCAAATTGTGAAAGCTTTTTCATTGAACCCGGACTTTCATTCCATCGGTTAGGGAGTAGGCTTTATGGTTCGCAACAAGTTCTCCTTCAGCCAATCCATCGATCACCTCTACATAATCACCGTGTTTGATCCCGATCTGTACCTCTCTTTTTTCAACCTGGTTATCCTTAAGTACGAATACACTGTAAACACCCTCCTCCTCCAGCAGTGCCGGTCTGGTAATGACCAGTGCCCCGGAATGGACCTTATCAGGAAAATCAAGTCTGACCATCATTCCCGGCCTGTACTCATACTGCGGATTATTCAGTGCCAGTCGAATCTGGATGGTTTGTTTTTGAGCATCCACCTGGCCATCGAATGCACTGATGGGCAGAAGCAAAGGCCTGACAGGATAATCCACGAAAGTAACCCTGAGTGCATTCAATCCTTTTACCTGCGGCAGGTAGGACACAGGAAGGTCTCCGTAGATGTCCAGTTGGCCCAGATCAGCAATATGAACAATGGATTCCCCTTTCTGTAACACATCCCCGTTGTGTTGCATCACCTCCAGCACGGTTCCCTGAATTGGACTGTATAATGGGATCTCCCTGATTTCAAGCAGCATGATTTGTTGCTGCTGCGCATCCATCTCCAGGGTGGACTGGTTTAGTGCTTCCCTCTCAGGAGGGACAATGATTCCAATTTCCTGACCCTTTGTCACCCGGTCACCCTGTAACAGGGTAAATCCTGTCAGGCGGCCATCAAATTGAGAAGCCAGCTTTGCTTCCTGTCTCAATTTCACCATGCCGAAAATCTGAATGCTGTCTGTAATATCCATCCGGCTTACTGTCTCCACATGAATGGTCAAAGGGGGAAGATCCTTCGGGCTGTTGGACTCCTGCTGATTGCAGGAAACCAGCAATACGATAATAGAGGCGCAGGGGAAAAATCCGGGAATTCTCATTTATACCTATTTAGTTTGCATTCTGGTTAGTTCCCATCGCCACAATCCGATCAACCTGGTTGTTGGTGATGTAAAATTCAATGAGATTCATGACATACTCCAATCGGGTTTCCTCAATCTCCAGCTCCGTATTGGTTAACTGTTCCTGTGAAGCAATGAATTCAATGTTCGCAGCAATTCCAGCTTTATAATTCATCGCTGCAAATTCAACGGCCTTGGTAGAAATATCCAGCCGTTGATGCTGTAATTCCATCAGTTTTTTGGTGTTGACCAGTTTGTCATGAACCTTTACCAGGTGGATTAATAGTTCCCTTTCAGCGTCGCGTCTTTGAGCTGCGATGGATTCAACCATGGCTTTGGATCCCTGTCTTTGATAAGTGAAAGTTTTCCCGTAATAGATCGGAATGATGACACCGGCGTTGACCTGCCAATAGTTACCATCCCCAGTAGGGTCGCCATCCCTCACAAAGCCGCTCCCCATGGTGATATGCGGGATCTGTTCGGCACCGATTTCATCCGTTCTGAGCTGTTGTGCTGCCAACCTGGAATCAAAGGTGGAAAGAATAGGATTGTTTAAAAGGTTTTGAAGTGAGGTATCAGGTACAGATTCAGCTACCAGGGAGTCCATCCGTAACGATACCAGCTGTAGACCTTCTGCGCTGTCCCATCCCAGCAGATGCACCAGCTCAATACTCAGATTAGTCCGTACCATAGCCAGCTGGGCAGAATCTTCCCGAAACTTGATGATCTCTGATTCGGTTTGCAGCATATCCAGTTGAGATCTCAGTCCCGCCTTCCACATTCCCTGAGATACCTGGTAATGGTGTTCCAGGAACATCACATTCACCCCCAGAATTTCAATCTGCTTGCTCACCTGCAGGATACTCATGTAAAGAGAGGTTGAACGTCCTATCACATTCAAATGGTGCTGCTCTTTTTCCAACCGGCGTGTTTCGATATCCTGCTGGGTGGACCGGCCTGTTTCCCTGATCAGGTCACCCAGCGACCAATCGGCATGGACCGAAGCCCACATTTGATTGAAATAGTAAGGCTGCAAGAATCTGTTGTCCATAGCAAGTTCGCCGCTGATCCTTGGTATGGCCCTGGATTCTGCGATGGATGCAACATTTTGAGCAAGAGAAATTTCATAATCATCAGATTGCAGCTGATAACTATTCTCACCGGCAAGACGGATGCACTCCTCCAGGGTAAGCGTCTCTGGCACTTGAGCAAATGCAAGTAAATTCCCTGCGATAAGAATCAGCAAAAGAGTCCACCTCTGCATAATGACTATTAATTTTCTTAAAAATAGATATTTGAGAATGATTTACAGTTCGATTGCCACAGTTATTATTCCTGGATCAAAAGGCGATTTCTTCTCCTTCATATTCCATATTTTGGGGATCCTTGTAATTATAGAACCTCTCGCTAGAACCAAAATAGATTGCAGCTTGCTTTCGCTTGCTTGCCGTGATCCGATCCATTTCGGACGAATTGATCCTCCAGATGCAATCAGCTCAGACTATACTGCTGGCTAATCATCCTCCTCTTCTTCCTCTGTTTCCATCTGTTCTTTTTTGAGAACAATTCCGTTTAAGTCGATGGATACCGATGATTCTTCCTTCCCTTTTTTCAATTCAAACTCAAATACTTTCCCGTCTTTGGTCTCGGTTACTTCGGAGATTTCAATTTTATAATCCCCAAATTCCTCATCAAGGGTGGCTTTTACGGTTGCAGGAATAGCAGTTGGATCGATTTTATATTCAGTTTCCATCCAGGCGCCGGTGATGTCAAAATTTGCGGAGTATTCAACGCCATTCAGTATAAACTCCGCTTCCCATTCGTTATCGTTTTCCATACCCCAATTTACTTTCGATGCATCGGGAAATTTCTGGGAAAAAGCGGTTTGGACTTCTGAAGGGACATCCTTTCCTTTTTGCCCGCAGGCGGTGAAAATTACCATCACGAGGGTGAATAGCAATACCAATAGATTTTTCATTTCATGAGTTTTTTAGTTATTAATGGGAGTAATACTACGATCCAATTCTAAGGAATTTTTTGCTGAAATGATTATTACCCCTGATTTTAGCTGGAATTTTTGTACCAGTTTCAGCAGGTCTAATCCATTACCATCCGGCAATGAAATGTCAAGTAGGATTACGTCATATTCATAGGTGGATAATTTGTGCGCAGCCTTCTGGTAGTTATCCGCTAACTCACAGATGTAATTTTCTTTACCATGGTAATTGCTGATGGTAATGAGTAATTCAATTTCATTTTCAATTACTAAAATCTTCATGGCTATAAATGAACATTTAGATTCTAAAGGAATTCTAAAGATAATTTTAAATCGGGGAAATTTCTTGATTAACGGATTATAGAAAATCTGACTAAAACCGGATAAAAACGAATGATATAAAAACGTTTATTTCGCAGCTTCCACCAGTAAACAGTTTATTTATAAAACCATCTGAAGAAATAAACGTGATGGTCCTCGTCCTGGGATGGAATCCGGTAAAACTGATTGAAGCAAAATCAGGGAAACTTATTGATTGAGGCCAGATCCATGTTTTCGTCAATACCTGAACACGACAATTACAATAAAAGTAAATAATTATACTCTGCAATTCTGAGAAAAGTAAAAAGATTCTTTTTGGGACAAACTAATTACTTCTATTTTTAATTAAGAATAGTAGTATAGATTGATTTTCAACGAAATAGGTAAGCAAATACTGTTTTTAATTAAAAAAGTGTAAGAAGTTACTCTCCGCTACCGACCTCAAAGATCCCCTGATTTTCAGGGGATTTATTTATTTGGGGGGCAGTTTAGAATGAACAATTCTATGGTGTATTATTATAAATATTGTTATAAAGATATTTAGGATTGTAAGCTTCCCCCAGATCCGCAACGGGTAAAAAACGAAAAATGACGAAAAAAACTTAATTAAGGAAGCTTACATTATGATTTCGATGTTTCCCGGGAAAGGGAGGAATCTTTTGCGTTTTTTACCGGGAAGTAATGAGCTTTGCTTCGGTTTTAATCCATCCTTTCTGTTTGTCCCCCGATAGTGCGCGCATGGCATAATCAATGCCTTTGGCTGCCATCTGGCTTCCATAACAATCGACTGTTGCAAGCATTTTCCCCTGGCTGATCAAAGGGCCGGCAGATGCATCGTTATCAAATCCCACTACCTTTACCTCCCCTGATTTGCCCGTCTTTTCAAGGACGGAAATCACGCCAAGTGCCATGGCATCATTCGCACACAGAACACCTTCCATCTGCGGGAATTGTTCAAGCATTGCAGAAAAGGCTTCGGCAGCCTGCACGGTCTCCCAGTTGCCGATAGCCGTGGCCAGCAGCTCCATCCTATATTCTTCAATGGTTCTCAGGAATCCCCTTTTCCTTTGCTGTGCATTCATGGCGGCGGGCACACCTTCAATAATGGCCACTTTTCCCCCGGTGCCGAGTTCTTTTCCCAGTATATCACCCACCATTTTCGCAGCTGCTTCATTATCCGGACCGACAAATGCAAGTTCAATGTTATTTTTTACAAGCAATTCCTCATCCAGCATAATATCTATGTTTACTATTTCTATGCCGGCACGAACAGCTTTAACAACGGGAGAGACCAGCGCTTTTGAATCGATCGGGATGACAACCATTGCATCGACCTGCCGTTCGACCAGGCCTTCAATAAGCTGAATCTGTTCCTGGATTTCAGTTTGTGACTGAGTGCCTACGGGAATTAATTCCAGGTCCCCGCGCTGTTCTACATAGTCGATGGCACCCTTTTTCATTTCCTGAAAGAATTCGGCCTCCAGGGACTTCATTACCAGGCCGATAACGGGATGTTTCTCATTCATGATATATCCTGGTTATCTAAATTTCTTTTTTAAATCGATTTGATATTAATTCAGGATTCTGCAAAAACATTTTCGAAACCTTCCACTCATTTTTTCCCAATCTGCACAAAACAAAGTGCCGGGAACAGGAAGCAAGCAAGAATTATTTAAAACTTCAAATTTTTATAAATATTTTATTTGCCGAAAAATTCTGACTGTTTGTAAGATGAATAATATAAGATCCCGGTAAAAGTGATGCAATATTTAAATTTGCTGATTTTCCTACACCGGCTCTGACTTCATTAACTCATTGTGCATGCGTATTTCGTATCCACTGGCCGAACAATATATCATAAATGCCATAATAAGAATTCCCGTCCGCGTCATTCTCCCGGTAGATCAGTTCCATTCTCAGCAGGGAATTTAGTGAGCGCAGAACAGTAGCAGGATTTCCAAGGGAGTGCCTGGCTGTAAAATCAGATGAGGTGGGCTGATAAACCCTGCCATCCCTGGCGATCGCCTTTAAGAGATCCCACTGGGGTTTTGTCAGCATGTCCCTGTAGCCGAAGAAGACAAACTCCTGCTCCTTAAGAAGTTTAGCCGCTTCCTCTTTCCAGCTTTCAGTAGTGACCTGGTTGCCGGTGGAAAGAAATACCCTGTTGCACAACAACTGAACATAATAGGTATGCAGATCCGTCCATTCCAGCATTTCAGCGACGGTTTCCCCGGAAACGGACTTGGAGTGCTTGCGGAATTTCTTCAGGATAAAATCCCGGTAGGTATCCTCCCTCAGCTTTCCAATTTTAATAAACTGAGTGCTCCTGAAAAAAGGGCGTTCCGGATTTGCGAACAAATCTGTCATGAGGTGCTGCTGGCTCCCTGAAAAAATAAAGCACACATTTTTAAGCTGCTGCACTATGGATCGTAACCATGCATCCGTTTGTTTTTCAGGGTATTCAAGGATCTGCTGAAATTCATCAATGGCAATGACCACAGGTTTCGGTTGTTCTTCCAGGAAGGAGAATAATTCTGCGATGGTTTTCCTGCTTTCATCAGGCGTGGATTTAATACTTATCAGGGGTGCTCCACTCAGCCCGTCATAGCTTATTATGGGGCGCAGCGACCGGATCATATGCCAGACCTTTTTTCCCACAGTACTGTTTTCAGAGTACCGGGTAGCAATTGCGGTCGAGAGGTGGTTAAGCATATCGCTGATGGATTCGGTGGGTAGTATATCCAGATAAATCGTGATGTATTTCGACCGAAGATGATAAAAAAGATGTCGGATAAGTGCTGTTTTTCCTAATCTTCTCAATGCAATCAGCGTGGTTGAGTTCCCGCCCCGGATATTTCTGATCAGCTGCTCCAGCTCCTCCTTACGGTCACAAAAATATTCCGGGCCAAAATATCCTGTTGCAGGAAAAGGTGTTGCAGGGGGCTTCATGATAATACAATTTGCAATTTATATATTGCAATTTACAAAATGTAAATTAATATACAAAATAAATATTAGTATACATCTTGGAAAACATGGGACTTCCCGGTTTAGCCGGCTTATTGCGGCGATGTCACCAATGAACCAACCAGATGATCAAGGTATTCTTCCAGGTTGGTATACCCGTCACGATCAGGATCGCCGTTTCGGTCACCGGGATCGTATGGATCCAGTCCATTCTGCGTTTCCCATTCATCGGGCATGCCGTCCAGGTCTTTATCTGCGGGAGCAGGAGAAGAATGGTATACAGGCCAGCCGCCCACTTCGGCCTGGCTGTCAATAATGGAACCGCTGCCCTCCTGTACTTCACGAACGATACGGTCATCCACTTCGTCCCTCACTAACGATGCCCCGGCATAAGCCATGACTCCGGCATAGGCATCCCGGGCGTTTTCGGTCACCATCGGGCCGGTGGAGAATGGAACCGTTTGCTTATACGCATGCAGTTCCGCCTTCGACCACCTACCCTCGAAATTGACAAGGCTCCATGGATCGGATGGGATGCTGCCGTAAAAGCAATTCCCATGGTAATACCCCTGAAAATACTTGCAATCTGCACTGAAAGCCCATCCCTGGGGATCCGAATCGGGCCCTGGTTTTCCGTAATTGCCGACATAATTGTAGCGGCATACGCTTGTGGCATCGGCATCGTAGCCTGGCTGGGAGCCACCCCAGTTGTACAGGACATTGTTGCGGAAATCAAACTGGAGTCCCAGGGTATCGATGTCGTGACGATTCCAGTTATAGTTGCCCGGGCGTGGATTCCGGGTTTTATTATGGGCAAAAAGATTGTGATGATACGAATATTTTGCTCCATAACAACCGCGTATCAAAGCCCCGTAACCATGCCGGCCTTTACGGTGGATGCTGTTGTCAAGCGCCTCAGCTATGATGCACCACTGCACGGTAACGCTGTCAATCTCATCCTTCCTCCCGGTGGAACAGGAAAAGACTTCATCGACAGACCAGGAAGCCGAGCAGTGATCCATGATTATGTTGTGGCCTTTTTCAATGGATATCGCATCCGATTCCTGGAGGGACTCATCTCCCAGCCTTGAACGTAAGAAACGCACAATAATATGATCTGCGGCAATCGCTAACTTATAATCCCTGAGGCATATGCCATCGCCGGGAGCCGTCTGGCCTGCAATGGTTATGTAATTTTTATCCACTGTAAGAGCGGATTGAAGTTTTATTATACCCGAGACTGCAAAGACGATCGTCCTTGGCCCTTCAGATGTTTGAATACCGTAACGCAGGGATCCCGGACCGGAATCATGAAGGTTGGTCACATGATATACGTCTCCGCCGCGGCCTCCCCGTGAATAGGCGCCGAATCCTTCGGCTGTAGGAAAAGCAGGCTGTTGTGCATCTACATTGTCCAGCCGGCCAAGGAGCATCAGGAAACCGGCCAGGAACGCAATTCCACAAAACCTGGCGGATCCTTTTAAGCCTGAGAACAGATCTTTGATAATAGTTGCATTTAGATTGCCCAAAAATACGGTTTCTGTGCCATTGTCCGGGCATCGTATCAATTAAATAACTAAATTAGATCTTAACAATAAACCAATCCGTATAAGCATGAAAAAGATCCTTTATCTTTTTGCACTGGTCCTGATTTCTTCATCAGCCTTCGGACGGGCCGCTGACTTTTCCGGCACCTGGAAAATTAACCGTGAAAAAAGCCAGTTGGGAGCAGAGTTCAGCATGGCCCCCAATGAAATTATCATTGAGCAGGAAAAAAAATCCATTACCGTGGAAAGACATTCCAGCTTCCAGGGAGAGGATTTTACTTTTAAAGACAGCTTTACCCTTGACGGCCAGGAATGCGAAAATCCGGGGTGGATGGAGACTGTGAAAAAATCCACCGCGGTCTGGTCCGATGGCAAGAAAGTGCTGACGATCACTACCAAGATTCCCATGCAGGACGGGGGAGACATGACCATCATTGAAGTATATAAAATGGATGGGGAAAACCTCAGCATTGAAACATCTGCATCATCCTCATACGGAGATATGACCGAGGTCTTCGTTTTTGACAAGCAATAATCCGGCCTGCACATGCTTACCCCCCTTTGAGGGGTCCAGGTCAACTGAACAGGTATAATCAAGGGTCAATGTATCTTCGGATCCTTCTGTTTCAGCCTTCTTTTGTTCTGAGGGAACCCTGTCCGGTTGCGGGTTTAACAAAAAGGGTAAGGGGGATGAAGCGGGGAACCGTCTTCCGGTATTCGGCATACGCCGGATATTTTCCAGCCGATATGAATTCACTGAAATCGGAACTTCCCTTGAACAGGAGGAGCAGGAGCAGGCAACCGATCACGGACCAGTTCAGGGCCATGCCCGTTGCTGCCACGCTGAAAAAGTAAAATACGATCCGGAAACAGGGTCAGGATAAGCAGCAGAGCGGTTTTCCACATGATATTTGAAATGGGATTTTACAATGAGACTAAGATATGTATTATTTCATATCAAATGACTTCCGGAATGCCAGGAGGCAAAAGACCGGCCGGAGCTGAACCATAGTAATGTCCGGCCAGGGGATGTTGACAGCGTGATTAAGCTGATCGATATGAAACTGTAAATGAAGTAATCCCTACTCGTACGGAT
>CAZVLG010000486.1:0-3389 GCA_964627835.1 uncultured Bacteroides sp. | reverse complement strand
AAACCGGAAGACTGATCCGGTATGCGTAATACTTCATGTATTTGTGGATGATCAGGTATGCCACCGGCCAGGCCAGCAGGTTGGCCAATACCACATATCGGGAAAAACGCCCCGTCAACAGCCTGACCACACCGGAGACGGTCGACCCGAATACTTTGCGCACACCGATTTCCCTGGTCCTCTGTTCCGTGTTATACAGGGCCAATCCGAAAAGTCCCATGCAGGCAATCAGAATGGCAAGTATGGCAACATAAAGCAGTATCCTGCTCATTTGTTTTTCCGAGCGGTACACCTGGTCAAATACCTCATCCAGAAATGAGAACTCGAAGGGTTCATTCGGATCGATGGACGACCAGGTATCTTCGATCTGCGATATGAGCCGGGAAAGATCGCCTGTCTGAAAGCGGACCATCAGGTAATCGTAGCCCATATAGGGTTGAAGGGTGAATACCAGGGGACCGATCTCCTGGTGCACCGAAGCGAACTGGAAATCCTTAACGACACCGATAACGGGATGTTCTCCGTTCCGGTGAAGGATCTTTCCCACCGGATTATCCCAGTTCAGCTGTCTTGCCAGCGTCTCGTTTATCATACAGGCATCCGGATCCGTCGAAAACTCCTCGGAAAAGGATCTTCCCTGGAGCACCTGGAGTCCAAGGGTCCGGACGTAATCGTAGTCCACATCCACAGCATGGAACATGATCCAGCGGTCATATCCCTCCGGCCGGTATCCATTCGATGAGAAACCATCCCCCGGGACGTTGGAAGTGGCCGTGGCACTGAGCACATCCGGCAGTGCAGCCAGTTTCTCCTTCAGTTCCAGGTACCTGCCCTTAAATGATTCGCTGGTGAAGTGGAGGACCAGCACCTCATCTTTCCGGTAGCCGACATCCATGGAACGGATATAGCCGAGTTGCGCATAGATCACCAGGGTACAGATAATCAGGACGATGCTCAGGGCAAACTGGAAAAACACCAGGCCGTTCCTCAGCCCTGCATACCCGCTTATCCCCCTGAACATACCTTTCAGGACCGCCACGGGTTTGAAGGCAGACAGGTAGAGAGCGGGGTAAGAACCGGCCAGGAGTCCCACACCAACCACCAGGAGCGGGATCCCGATGATCAGGTCCAGGTTCCGCCACTGGTAAAGGTCCAGTTCCCTCTGAACGATATGTTCAAAGGAGGGCAGGAAGACCTCGATCAGGATAAGGGCCAGCACCAGTCCGATGAGGCTCATGATGACGGATTCACCCAGGAACTGTCTGATGAGGGAGGGCCTTCCAGCCCCGAATACCTTGCGCATTCCCACTTCCTTTGCCCGTTTGGTGGCAAGGGCCGTAGTCAGGTTCATGAAGTTGATGCAGGCGATAAACAGGATGAACAGGGCAATGGCTGCATAAATATAGATGGTGCTCATACTGCCGGTTGCACCGATTTCCCCGACGTATCCGGAATGCAGGTGTATGTCGGGGACCGGCTGAAGGAAGGCTGCTATGGATGCCCCTGATTTTTCATACAGGTAATTGATATGAGCATGCATAAAGGGTGGGAACTTCTCCTGTAATGCCTGTGCATCGGCACCGGGGACCAGTTCCAGGTAATGATAATACTGCATTCCCCCGTTCCAGTCCATGTACAGGCGGTCGTCACGGTACCGGCTGGAAAAAGATATCAGGGAGCTGAACGTTAAATGGGAATTGGAGGGAGGATCCCTGACGATCCCCGTGACCCGGAGCTCATCGCGGTTGTTCCAGCGGACCAGCTTTCCCATGGGATCCTCATTCCCGAAAATATTTCCCGCCAGCTCCTCCCCGATCACGAGGGAATAGGGATCCGCAAGGGCCGTCTCCGGGTTCCCCCGGATCAACTGAAAAGAAAACATCTGAAAGAAGCTGGAATCCGTATACATCACATCCGCAGCGCTGTATGTCGATCCGCCGTAGCTAAAGAATCCTGTTTCCGGCCGGGTAAAGCGGGTGGCCCGGATTACCTCCGGAAATTCGGCAACCATGTCCGGGCCAACGGGCGCGGTCATCTGGGGTGACCGGATTTGTCCCTCGGCATCCGAGAATTCGAAGACCAGCCGGTTCAGCCTGTCCTTTTTTTCATGGAAGCGGTCGTAGCTGAACTCGTTCTTGATAAAAAGCAGGATCAGCAATGCGCAAGCCAGCCCGATCGACAACCCGAGAACATTGATCGCAGCGTACAGAGGATTACGGAACAGGTAGCGAAGTGCCGTAGTAACATAGTTTCGCAGCATTTTCTACGTTTAAGCGGGTAAATTCAATGGCTGATTCCCCGGGAACATTAAAAGGGTCCCGGAAAGAAAATCCGCTTTAAAGGATTTTTTTGATGTTCTCGGTAACGATGTGCCCGTCGAAAAGCTGAACGATCCGGTGTGCTTTATCCGCGTCGCTGGGTGAGTGGGTCACTATAATGATGGTCGTGCCTTCCTTGTTCAGCTCCGTGAGCAGGTTCATTACCTCTTCGCCATTGGCCGAGTCCAGGTTACCCGTCGGCTCGTCCGCCAGGATCAGCTTCGGATTTGTCACAACGGCACGGGATATGGCCACCCGCTGCTGCTGTCCACCGCTTAACTGCTGGGGAAAATGCTTTTTCCTGTGGGCGATCTTCATGCGGTCAAGCACCGCGTTCACCTTCTGCTTTCGCTCGGAGGACGAAACATTCATGTAAAGCAGGGGAAGCTCCACATTCTCATATACGGTCAGCTCATCAATCAGGTTGAAACTCTGAAAGACAAACCCGATGTTTCCTTTGCGGAGGTTGGTCCGCTGGCGTTCTTTGAATTTGGCAACTTCGGTCCCGTCAAAATACAACTCCCCTGCAGTAGGATTATCGAGCAGGCCGATGATGTTCAGCAGGGTTGATTTTCCGCATCCTGAGGGACCCATAACGGCAACGAATTCACCGGAGTTTACCTCCAGGTTCACCTTGTTAAGCGCCGTGGTTTCAACCTCGTCGGTCCGGAATACCTTTACAAGTTCCTTGGTTTGTATCATGATCCTGTTTGTAGTGATTATTATTCAGTCTTTTGCAATTTGCATACCAAGTGTGCCATTTTACTGATACAATGCAACTTAATACCGGCCAGGGCATCTATGACCTGATGAAGAATGTTGCAAATTGAAACATTTTTTTGTTTCAAACTGAAACAATTAATAACTTCAAATCCATTCCTGAACCGGACGAAAACCTGTAAAGATGAACCGGAAACCCGGTAATATACTGATCATTGACGACGACCGCGATATCCTGTTAACCGCCAGGGTCGTCCTGAAAAAACAGTTCGGAAATATACAGACGGAAACGGACCCCTCGAGGATCATTCCAAGGCTTCTCGAAGGTTCCTTTGATGTAATCCTGCTGGA
>CAZVLG010000485.1:0-37023 GCA_964627835.1 uncultured Bacteroides sp. | reverse complement strand
GCGCCACCAGTTGTAGTACTTGTCTTCGAGCTCCTCGATGGAGGGGAAGGGGTAGAACAGGAATTGATCCTTCTCACCGATAAAGAAGCCGTCCTTGATGGTCCGGTAGGATAATTCCCCCTTGTACTGGCGGAGCACGGTTTTGGTCAGCCTTTCCTCCGAGGATTTCAACCTGGACAGGCAATCTCTCAGGTGATCCGGGTTGGGATAGGGAAGGTCATGAAGAGGCGCATAGGAATCCTTCGACAGTTTGCCCAGCTTCAGTTCAACGATCATAAGCTTAGGGGTGTATACCTTCTTTTCAGGGTCCGTGAGGAACTGGATGAATTCCGGGGGAGTTAGCTTGCTGGCCACCCTGGTTTCGATCGGGTTGAATTGCTGGTAGAGGTAAATGATTTCTTCGGCCGGGGCCTTGTACTTGCCTGCCTTCAGTTCGAGTACCTTCCCGTCGTCTGTTACCAGGTACAGGTTTTTGAGTGCCTCCAGGGGAACCTGCTCCATTACCCTGTATATGGAAAGAAATACGGAGCGTTTAGGCTCGCCGTCTTCGTATGGCACCAGCCGCTTGTTAATGAAATCGTGGGGGAGGCTTTCCATCTTATCCATATCGATCTCGATAAATAGCGCCTGACCCCTGGTCCTTTTCCGGGTACCAACGGCAAGGTAATTTCCGAACTCGACCGGCGGCAATTGCGAGGCTACCAGCGATTCGGGTGTGGCGGACAAATAGACGTACTGGCTCATGGTATTCGATTTGGGGGATTAACCCCAAGATACGGCATCGCCGTGGTAAAGTCAAGAGACGAAGGCTTAAATACTTGCCATCTTTTGGTGAATGATCGGAAAAATGATCATAACTTCCATCCGGAAGCTGACGGGATGGTGGATGCCGGATCAGTAAACCTTACCGATCCCGGCTAATCCTCCAGGATAATGATCTTTTCGATCGTATCTCCTGGCTGGATCTCATCGATCACTTCCAATCCGTCCGTAACCTTGCCAAAACAAGTATGCTGACGGTCGAGATGGCTGGAATTCCTTCGTGAATGGCAGATGAAGAACTGAGAGCCGCCGGTGTCCCTGCCGGCATGGGCCATGGACAGCACGCCACGGTCGTGGTACTGGTTTCCGCCGTCCAGTTCGCAATCAATGGTGTAGCCCGGACCGCCCCTGCCTGTGCCTTCCGGGCATCCCCCCTGGATAACGAAATCGGGGATGACCCTGTGAAATGTCAGGCCATTATAAAATCCTGATTTTGATAATTTTATAAAGTTGTCAACGGTGTTCGGGGCGTCCTCTTCGTAAAAATCAACCTTCATTACCCCCTTTGCGGTGTGGATTTCTGCTTTTTTCATTTGTGCTTGTTTGTATTGGATCCGTATGGAGAATTATCGGTTTTCCCCGGATGGTATGTTTTTTTCCCCATCTTTATGAGCCAGATGGCAACCTCGTTTTCCGTCCTGGCCGCCCAGGAATCGGGCGTCGGAGGCGGGGCGGCCACATCCCCGATCGATCCGGCCACCACGGTGATTTCCGTCGATCTGCCATCCTTGTCCTCCACCCTGTGTACTGGGATATCCTCCTTCCAGAGCATTTTATAATAAGGCTCGACGAATTTGTCACTGGCCGGAAGGTTCAGCCAGATCTGGAACAGTTCCAGGGGATTGTCCCTTTCCTCGTGGATCAGCGGGAACATTTCGCAATGCTGTATGCCAGCCCCGGCGGTCATCCACTGGACATCCCCGTTCCCGTAACGGCCTGCCGCACCCATGGAGTCGGCATGGTCGACCATGCCCTCCAGGACGATGGTTACGGTTTCAAAGCCACGGTGCGGATGCTGGGGGAATCCCGGGATTTCCTGACCGTGGTACATCCGCCAGCCGTCTTTCAGGGTGAAATCGTTGCCCAGCCTTCTTCCCTCGAGGGAGGCATCGGGACCCATTTTACCGTTTCCGCGGGGGTAGGCGTCCTTGTGATGCACGCAAAAAAGGAAGGGGTTATTGGTTGTCCACTGAAAACCCAGGTCTTTCTCGGCAATTATATCAGAGTTGTCCATAGAAGCTGCGATCATAAAATACGTTCAGCTTCTAAATATACTTTTTTTTTAATACAAGGGCCTGGTGGGTTGGGTATGCCGCGCCGGGCATGTAAAAAGGCTCCAATCGTCCTGGTTGAAAAAAGGTATGCGGAACTTAAGCGCTTTTTAATCGTATTCGGGCTTGCTCAGTTTTCCCATGAACAGGATACTCCCTGTTGAGTTTTCCCTTATGGCAAACAGGAAGGGTTTCTGGGCAATGAAATAAACGGGGCCGCCACCTCCGCCGGCGGAAGTGTAGCCCACTTCAACGGCCGTAACGGCGGCAGCTTCGGTCCCTTCCTCGCTCACATCGATAAAGGTTTTATGCAGGACCCTGGTTATAAACAGGCCCCCTGCAGGGTTGATGCCCGTGAAGTCGGCCGCTCCCGTAAATGCAATCCCCATTCCAAGGCCCTTCAGTGGATCGTTGAGAAGCTTGAAGGTCTCGAATTTGAATTTCGGTAGCTGCACCAGTACTTCGGTTTCGGTAAGCTGGCCTGACCAGTTTATCCAGGTTTCGTTATCCATCGCGGACAGGATATCCGTACAGGTATAATTCCCTGAGGGCAGGAAGACCAGCATGCTGAAATCCCGGTCCCCATAAGGAAGTTCCACCAGCTGGAACAGGTCGTTGTGGTAATAATTCAGCGTAGCCTCCTGGCGCATGGCCGGGGTTTCAAATACAGCCCCCTCTTCCGGGTAGAAAGGTTTGGGCCCGGTTTCCGAGGGATCAAATTCATAGGTCCACGAACCTTTGAAATAAATGGCGTTGATCAGGTACATTACCACATCGGGGGGGATCTGGTCGATGATCTCCTGGATGAGTTCATGGGTCTGGTCGGAGACCCACCCGTTAATGATGTCCTTGGCATCGGGACGGCTGAAATCCAGCGGCCGTATTTCCGCGTAGAAATGATCCTTGTTGACCTGGATGAAATCATCCAGCACGTAAAGGTCCTCCCTGTACCAGATGGAATTGGCGATCTCCATCAGCACCTTGGGGTCAAGGTCCAGTATCTGGTCGATAATGCTCTTGTAGCCCTGGTTGATCTCTTCCGGGGTAAACCCCTGCAGCCTGAGGGCCTGCTCCATTGCTGCACGCGTATCGGAGGCAGCCCCGTTCAGGGTCATGCCCAGGGCCAGGGTGACGCTCAGGGGAGAGATCATGATGTTTTCTCCCGGCTCGGCTTCCTGCATAACTTCGGCGAAGAGGTCGAGGCCGAATGCATCGCCGGACTCCAGCAGTTCCTGGGATTTCTTGTTCAGGTTCAGGTCATTCGAATCCGGTTCGGCGGGATTTGTTTCGCAGGCAGCCACCAGGACAGCTGCGAGGCAGACCATAAATATATTTTTCATCTTCTTTATTAAGAACGTTGATATTCCAGACAAAAGATGAGATTCTGGGTGGGAAGGTTGCGCCGCATGTGTAAACGCTGAGTGCCAGGAAAGCTCATTCCCGGGTCACTGTCATTTTCCTGGTTACCGGTTCCCTTCCCTCAACCGAAAGGCGGTAATTTTATTTTACCGGTTAGGGTGGAAAATAGTAATATTTATTAAAATAGTTTTGCTTATTCTGGTTATATTATGGGTTTGAAATGTCAATCCGGAATTCTAATCATGAAAAAGCAACAAAAATTACGCAGCGCCGAATGGTTCGGCAAAGATGATAAAATGGGATATGTGCACCGGAGCTGGCTCCGGAACCAGGGTCATCCCGATCATATGTTCAGGGGCCGCCCCGTGATCGGCATATGCAATACCTGGTCGGACCTGACCCCATGCAATGCCCACCTCAGGGAATTCGCGGAGATTGTGAAGAGGGGGGTGTACGAGGCCGGGGGATTTCCACTGGAGTTCCCGGTTATGTCACTGGGCGAGACCCTCATGAAGCCTACCACCATGCTCCACCGGAACCTGGTAAGCATGGATGTGGAGGAATCCATCAGGGCCAACCCCCTCGACGGGGTGGTCCTGCTGACCGGCTGCGACAAGACAACTCCCTCCGCCTTGATGGGTGCTGCCAGTGTTGGACTCCCGACCATCGTGGTTCCGGGTGGACCCATGCTCAATGGTAAATTCCGGGGGACCGACATCGGCTCCGGGACGGCTACCTGGCAACTTGCCGAGGGGATGAAGAAGGGGACCGTAAGCCGGGAGGACCTGATCGAGACGGAATCCTGTATGTCCCGGAGCGCGGGCCATTGCATGACCATGGGGACGGCTTCCAGCCTGGCCTGCATGCTTGAGACCATGGGACTGACCCTGCCCGGGGCCTCCGCGATACCGGCCGTGGATTCCAGGAAGAAAGTCCTGGCCCATCTAACGGGGAACCGGATCGTGGAAATGGTCAGAGAGGACCTGAGGATCTCACAACTCCTGACACGTAAAGCCTTTGAGAATGTCATCCGGGTGAACTCCGCCATTGGCGGATCCACCAACGTGATGATTCACCTGCTCGCGATCGCCGGCAGGGTGGGGGTAAGGCTTGAGCTGGAGGATTTCGACCGCCTGGGCAGCGGGATGCCCCTGCTGCTCAACCTCATGCCCTCAGGGAAGTTCCTGATGGAAGATTTTTATTATGCCGGGGGACTCCCGGTGGTCCTGGACGAACTGCGCGGGCAACTGCATATGGATGCAATCACCGCCAACGGGAAATCCCTCGGGGAAAACTGCAAAGGGGCACCCTGCTATAACCGGGAAGTCATCGCCACCCTCGACAAACCCTTCCAGGAGAAAGCCGGGATCGTCGTTCTTAAAGGGAACCTCTGCGAGAACGGTGCAGTGATCAAGCCCTCAGCCGCCACCTCTTCGCTGATGAAACACAGGGGGCGGGCAGTGGTTTTCGAGACGATCGAGGACTACCATGAACGGGTGGATGATCCGGCCCTCGATATAGACGAAACCTGCGTGATGGTGCTGAAGAATGTGGGACCCGCAGGGTACCCGGGAATGCCCGAAGTGGGCAATATGGACCTCCCGGAAAAACTCCTGAAGAAAGGCGTAACGGATATGGTGCGGATCTCGGACGGGCGGATGAGCGGAACCGCTTATGGCACCGTGGTGCTGCATGTTTCTCCGGAATCAGCCATCGGGGGGACCCTGGCCCTGGTAAGGGATGGGGATATCATTGAACTGGATGTGAAAAACCGGAAACTCAGCCTGGAAGTACCTTCAGCCGAACTGGAAAAACGAAGAACCGAATGGAAAGCCCCTTTGGTCCCATATGAACGAGGATATACCCGGCTCTTCATAAACCACGTGGAACAGGCAGACAAAGGCTGTGACTTCGATTTTCTGAAAGGATCCTCCGGGGATGAGGTGCTGAGGGACCTCCATTAAAAGAAACAGGCCATGCTGATCATTCTCCTGATCCTGCTCTGCATTGCTTTCATCATATTTTCAACCACCCGGCTGAAATTGCACCCTTTCCTGGCCCTGCTGGCCTCAGCCCTGTTTTTCGGCCTGTTCTCGGGGATGCCCCTTGACCAGGTTATTGCGTCCATTAACGATGGTTTCGGCACGACCGTCGGCAACATCGGGATCATCATAATCGCCGGCATCATCATAGGTACTTTCCTTGAACAGTCCGGCGGGGCCTATGCCCTTGCCAATGTGATCCTACGCCTGATCGGTCAGAAAAGGATCCATTCGGCCATGGCCATCATTGGCTATATCGTATCCATACCGGTATTTGCAGACAGCGGGTTCATCATCCTGAACCCGCTGAACAAGGCCCTGACCAAGAAAGCGGGACTTTCCCTGGCGGGGACCTCCATTGCGCTTTGTTTGGGACTCATGGCTACCCATACCATGGTGCCGCCGACCCCCGGGCCGATTGCCGCCGCTGGGATCATCGGTGCGGATGTGGGACTGGTGATCCTACTGGGTCTCGGGGTAAGCATCGGGGCCCTGGTGGTCACCACCCTGTTTGCAAAGAAGATTGCTTCGAGGCTGTATATCGATCCCAATCCGGAATTATCCCCGGAACAGGTGGAGCAGATCACGGCGGAAGCTCCTTCCGCCCTCAAATCCTTTCTGCCGATCATCCTGCCCCTGGTACTCATCGTGCTGAAATCCATCGCTGATTTTCCGACTGAACCCTTTGGCAGCGGACAGTTCACGAACATTGCCCGGTTCATTGGGGATCCCCTGATCGCCCTGGTAATCGGAATGATACTGTCCTTCATGCTTCCCAGGAAACTGGACAGGTCCATGCTATCGGCATCGGGCTGGGTGGGGAAGGCCCTGAAGGATGCCGCGATCATCATCCTGATTACGGGAGCCGGCGGAGCATTCGGGAAAATCCTCCAGAATTCGGATTTCGGGGCCCTGCTGGGTGAATCCGTGCAGGGATCGGGACTGGGCCTCTGGCTCCCTTTCCTGGTGGCAGCCGCCCTGAAATCCGCCCAGGGTTCCTCCACCGTTGCTATCATTACCTCGGCATCCCTGATGCTGCCCCTGCTCGGCAGCCTGGGACTGGAAGGAGAGCTCTCCAGGGCGATGGTAGTGGTTGCCATTGGTGCCGGTGCAGCCGTGGTTTCCCATGCCAACGACAGCTATTTCTGGGTCGTTACACAGATGAGCGACATGAGTGTCAAGGACGGGTATAAGCTGCTGAGCTCCGGGTCGGCCATTCTCGGGTTCAGTGCCATGCTCCTCCTGTCGCTGGTCAACCTGTTCATTTGAACTTAATGTAAGAACCAGCCGATATGATTATTTACCATACAACAAAAGGCATACTGGTCGAAGAAGGGAAGGCATTTTTCCTGCTTGACAGGGAATGGGACGAACTCGTCAACCGGGATGATTTGTACGGGGAACTGCTGAAGGCCACCGGGAAGTCCAGGACGGATGAAAAGGCCGGCCCTGCCTCTGAACCCGGCCCAAGCCCTGGATCCGGCCTTGCAGGTAAGCCGGTTCCCGAAAGGGATGCCGTCTCAATCCTGGCCAAAAACCTCCTGCCGCCCATCGGGAAACAGGAAGTCTGGGGCGCAGGCGTCACTTACATGAGAAGCCGGGAAGCCAGGAAGGAAGAGTCAAAGGATGCCGGCGGAGGGGATTTTTACCAGCGCGTGTACGATGCAGACCGGCCGGAACTGTTTTTCAAGGCCAATCCCCGGCGCTGCGTAGGGTCCGGCGGGAAGGTCAGGATCCGCCGGGATTCCGCCTGGAACGTGCCGGAACCCGAGCTCACCCTCATGATCACTTCCGGGGCAAAGATCGTCGGATACACCGCAGGCAACGATATGAGCTCGAGGGATATAGAAGGCGAAAACCCGCTGTACCTCCCCCAGGCCAAGACCTATGACGGTTCGGCCGCCCTGGGCCCCGGCATCTATGTGACGGACAGGCCCATCGCCTCCGATACTATGATCCGTCTGGAAGTGCTGCGGTCCGGTTCCGCCGTCTTTCAGGCTGAGGTTTCCATTAACCAGATGAAACGGGAACATACGGAACTGGTGGGGTACCTGTTCCGGGAGTGTTCTTTCCCGGACGGCTGCCTGCTGATGACCGGAACAGGCATCGTACCCCCCAATGATTTCACCCTGCAATCCGGCGATGAGATACGTATCGGTATGGACAGGATAGGCACCCTTGTTAATTATGTAGAATAAAACCAGATAGTTATGGAATTAAGCGGATTAAACCTGATCGGGCCTGAACTCAGCGGAAAGGGAACTGAAAAGTACAGGGCCACGGACCCTTCCAGCCTCGTAGAACTGGATACCGAATTCACGGAAGCCACCACGGCCGAGATCGATGCGGCAGTCCGGATGGCAGTAAAGGCCTTTGATTCCTGCCGGGAAAAATCCTTCGGGGAACGGGCATCCCTGCTGGAAGCGATCGCAGTGGAGATCTTCGCCACCGGCGACTTCCTGATCGAACGATGCATGGCCGAAACCGCACTGCCCGAGGCACGGCTGACCGGAGAGCGCATGCGCACGGTGAACCAGTTAAAGCTGTTTGCTTCCGTTGTGCGGGAAGGCCTCTGGCTGGATGCCCGGATCGATACGGCCATTCCCGACAGGCAGCCCGCACCCAAACCCGACATCCGGCAGATGCAGCTTCCTTTGGGACCGGTGGGTGTTTTCGGGGCGAGCAATTTCCCGCTGGCCTTCTCGGTGGCCGGGGGCGATACCGCTTCCGCCCTGGCGGCCGGCTGCCCGGTTATCGTCAAGGCCCATCCCCTGCATCCCGGGACCTCCGAGATCGTGGGACAGGCAATCCTGAGGGCCATTAAAAATTCCGGCATGCCCGACGGTCTTTTTTCCATGATCCACGGGAAAAGCAACCGTGTGGGCATGGCGCTTGTCCGGCACCCGGATGTGAAGGCCATTGGATTCACAGGCTCCTTCAGGGGAGGAAAGGCCCTTTTCGATGCCGCCAACCAGCGGGAAATACCCATCCCTGTCTTTGCCGAAATGGGCAGCGTGAACCCGGTCTTTATCCTGCCTGGAGCCATGAAGCGCCAGGCGGAAGATATCGCCAGGGGAATGGTGCAATCCTTCACGCTTGGCGTTGGGCAATTCTGCACCAACCCCGGACTCGTCATCAGCCAGTCCGGCGACGATTCAGAAAAGTTCATAGAACAGCTCAGCCGCTTGAGTGCGGACACACCTGCAGGGACCATGCTCTCGGAAGGGATCAAGTCGGGTTTCCTGGATGGGGCGGAACGACTCAAAAACAGCAAAGGTGTTATGATGCTGGCGGAGGGAAAAGACCCGGAGAGAGAAAACAGTGCCCGTGCCAGGGTATTTGCCACCACCGGTCAGGTGTTCCTGGATAATCCTCAACTGGCAGAAGAGGTTTTCGGTCCATCGACCCTCGGGGTGCAATCCCGGAGCAGGCAGGAGATGATCGAGATCGCCAGGAAGATGGGGGGGCACCTGACGGCCACCCTGCATGGGACGGAGGAAGACCTTGAGGAATACAGGGAGCTGGTGAAGGTGCTGGAAACCAAGGTGGGCAGGCTGATCTTCAACGGATACCCGACCGGGGTGGAGGTATGCCATTCCATGGTCCACGGCGGGCCCTTTCCGGCTACCACCGCGGCCCAGTCCACATCGGTAGGTACAGCAGCCATCCGGCGCTTCTCCCGGCCCTTCTGTTACCAGGATTTCCCCCAGTCCTCCCTGCCGGCTGCGCTGAAAGACGAAAATCCCCTGAACATATGGAGGCTGGTGAACGGGGAGCTGACAAAAGACAGGGTTTAGGGCCACTTCCCGGCATAAAAAATTCCGGCTGTCGACAAATATACGGCGTTCAATACAGAACCAACTGCAAACAAGGAAACATCAATCAAAAAAGAGTCGCCTGTCAGGTGAATGAATGCATTGCGCCATGAACGAGGTTGAGGAATTCATATACGGATTTGAGGGGGATACGCAGGAGGTGATGAAATTCCTGCATGAACTGATGACGGACCAGCCCGGCATCCAATGCAAGATCGCCTTCAGGATACCCGTATATTACAGGAACAGCTGGATCGCATACATCCAGCCCCTGAAAAAAGCCGGCATCGAGTTCGTTTTTACCCGCGGGAAGGAACTTTCGAATACGCAGGGAATCCTGGAGGCAAGGGGCAGGAAGGAGGTCAGCGGCATCCGCCTTTACCGCGTGGAGGATATTCCGCTGGAACAGCTTTACGAGGTCATTCAGGAGGCAATCCTGCTTGATGAGACGGTACCCTATTCAAGTCCCTATTTCCCGAACCGGAATAAAAAATAAAATTCACGGGTGCCGGAACCTGGCATCGTGATCTTTTCTCACTCCAGCACCGGAAACTCGGCAATCCCCAGGGTGGTGCACCCGGAGCCTGGTATGGTGATCTTTTCTCAATCCAGCACCGGAAACTCGGCAATCCTCAGGGTGGTGCATCCATAAGGGATCAGGGTGATCTCCTCCCTTTCTTCCAGGTGAGTCCGCAGGGGGTATGCAGGGGAGGGGAGCGGGCCGGCCGAATTCATGTACAGGGTCCAGCCCGGCATGCGGCTGGCACTTGTGGTCAGTGATACGGGAGCATTTTCCAGGTTCCATGGCATCTCCGCAACACTCCCGCCTTCCCGGAAACCGAATTCCATGTTCTCAAGGGTTTCCTTATGAATTCCATAGTTCCAGGGACTCCCCGGTGTGACCTCAAAGTATGAGTGCTGCCATTCCCCGGTGAATACTTCCTTCCAGTTTTCCTCGATCCTCAGTGCATAAACGAGGGGGCCCCTCTGAATGCCGGCCGATCCTTCGAACCACCTGCTTACTTCAACTTCCATAGGCAGGACCAGCTCGATGACATCCCCCGGTATCCATTCGCGCCGGATCTTCAGCAGCCTGTCTTCCACGGCAACAGCCAGTCCTTTTTCCTGCAGGGCGCTGATGGATTCATTTGCGTTCAGGGTAAGAAGGAAGCCCTCCCCTTTAAGGGTATCACTGAATCCTTCCCCGTTCAGGGTGATTTCCGGGTTTTTGCACCATGCCGGAACCCGCAGGTGGAAGGGGAATTCAACCGGTTTTTCAGCCTCAAACTGAAAGCGGACATTTTCGGAAAAGGGATAATCCGTTTGTTCTATAAACCGGACCTCGGTGCCGTCCGAGACCCTGGCTTTGACGTTCGAGGGACCGTAGACCAGTGCGGCGAGACCGTTATCGGCCGTGGCGTACCAGAGGTTCTGCACGAACTTAGGCCATCCCTGGTGCATGTTGCAGGTGCAGCATGGGTACCCGGTCAGCACCCCGTAAACGATCCTTCCCCTGTGGTCGTTATGGAAATTCCGTTCCTGGTTGGTGACCAGCACCTGGTTTGCCTGCTGGAAATACTGCCTGCGCAGGAAACGATCGTCATGCTGGGTGGGAAGCACATTGAAGGCGATCCGTTCCAGGTAATCTGCATAATACATATCGCCGGTAACAGGGATCATGCTTTCGAATGAGAACATCATCTCTATGGCCGAGCAGAGCTCCGAGCCCTGGGTTGGATTGTTCCCGTGCAGGTGCTCGTCGCCCCCGTACATTCCCGTGACAAAACCATGCACATCCCTGAGGGATTCGAGTCCCAGTTTAACCGCATCCAGGTACTTCTGTTCGGGATGCTGCTGGTAATAAATAACGGGTTCCTTCAATCCCTGGGCAACATTCACGCAGTGCAGGCGGGGGTAGGGATTGCTGCGGCGGATCACATTGCCCGAATAGGTGCTTGTCCAATCATACGTCTGCGCATGGATTATCCCGGCAAGTTCCAGGAGCCAGGGCTCCTTCACGATGTTGTAGTACCAGTATACCACGGCAAGGTTGTCGCCTCCCCTCCGGTTGCCCCAGTACGTCCAGTGGCCGAGAGGGAATTCAGGAAGCATCTCAAGCTGGTAGCGGAAGTACCTGTCCATCAGCCCGAGTACACGCTCATCCCGTGTGGCGGAATAGTATTGCTGGAGCACCTTGAGCATGACCATCTTGGGCCACCAGTCCTCGCAGTTGCCCTGCTGGGTGCCGGGAATCTCCGGGGCGTCTTCGGGTTTTGGAAGGGGACCGAAATACCCGTCTTTACGCTGGTTCTCAATGGCCCATTCGATCCATGGCCGGGCCATGGATATCAGTTCCCCGTCTTCCAGGATGTATGCAAGGGGAACCAGTCCGTCGAGCCAGTAGGGTCCCCTTTCCCAGCAGTCCCCATGGCCCCCGAGCCATCCGTTGGTTTCGCCGCAGACCAGGGCATAGATGCTGTCCAGGTGCCCGGTCAGCCCGTCCCGCTGGAGCTCCAGCATCCTGAGCAGCCAGCCTTCCGGTTGAATGTCCCCCAGGTTCAGGGCCGCATAGGGTTGGGCAACCAGTGGTTCCTGGTTGTTGATGTAGTGCGTGTTCCTTTGTCCCCTGCCCGGGCCATCCGTAACGGACGTACAGGCGTTAAGGAGAAGGATTATCCAGAAAATGCCGGTTTTTTTCATGTCTCCTTATTTATGGGTTTTCCTGCAGGTGGTCCAGGCTACCTGTCGATGGGTTCGTTGCCCCAGGGTACGGACCCGTCGCCCTCCCCGAAGTTTTTTCTCCACTCGTGCCTCCAGCGGTGGATGTCCAGTGAGTTGATCTCGGGCATGAGCTTACGCGCCTCCTTGTCCGGGATGGGATCCAGTTTCGAGGGTTTGTCCAGGTACCAGTAGGCAACACTGGCCATTTCCAGGGTCAGGCAATTGTTATGACCGTGCTCAATGGTAAAACGGATGGATTCATTAAAATAAACAGGATCATCGATATGAAAGCGGTATGTATGCGTCCGGCCGAGCCACTGGATTTCGGAGGGCGTGCGGGCGTAACCGAAGTAGGGGTGCCGGAATACTTCGTTCGGGCACCAGGAATGGTTGAAATAATCTTCCGTCCCCGTTCCGTGAAGGGTGGGCAGTTCATCCCCGTCGATGAAGATCATGTCATCTCCCTCGCCGTACCAGATCGGGGTAGGGGAGTTTACGTAATAATTCACACCTGCAAAATGTCCTTTTCCCCGGGTATCCAGGATCAGGTAATTCCTTTCCCCGGCCGGATTCTTGCCGGTTTCATCCGACAGTAATCCCCATTCGTTTTCCCCTTCCGGGGGAGGCTCGGTTACCTCCTGGTTGTACCAGGCATGAAAATACCCGGCATTCTCAGCCGGCCTTTCCATCTCCAGGTAATCGATGTAAAAATAGAGGAGGCGGATCCCCGTATCCGCCTGGTTCTCGATTTCGATTCTCGCCCCACTGGCAAAAGGCATCTTGAAATAGCACGAAAGCGCATTCCCTTCGACAGGCGCCGCAGCCAGGGGAAGGGATGCAAAAGGGTAGCTCTCGTCCCATCCCTGCCCGAAGAAGGGGCCGATGGGGGACTCAACCGACGGAAAATCATGCCCGTCCCAGTAGATCCGGAAAATAATGTCGGTGCGGTTGAGTTCAGGGGGACCCGGGCTCATGGTGATCCAGATATGGTTGATCATGCCCGCGCCTTCGATATCGCAGAGGGTGACTGTCTGGCCGGGTTCGATATGCTCGATCCGGTCCCTGTTCCCCCCGGATCGGTCGTAACTGCTTATTCTTTTGCTTTTTACATCCTGTCGGATTAGGGTAAGGTTCTCCAGGGCGGTCTGGGACCATGATCCGGCCGGGATGAGCATGAGCAGGACGATCGCGGCTATCCTGAATTTCCGAGCTGTTTTCATGATATGGTTTCGTTTGGGTACAACAGTATATGTTAATCCGGAGCAGGCTGTTACCATATTCCGCATGCCATTGATCATGGATGCAGCCATCCGGGCACCTTCATTCCTTCCATTTCCCGAAGCACCATTCCAGTCCCTCCATATAACTCAGGAGGGCGTTGGAATCGTGATTTTTGCCTTCGTTCAGCTTGAATACCCATGTGAGTCCCCCGGGCGCATCCTCCTCAAGTCGCTGGAGAAGGCGTTTCATCTCATCCGTCATGGGTTCTTCCGATCCAAGGCTCATGTAGAACAGGACCGGTTCATCCCCGATGGACCCGAAAAGCGCCTCTTCCTCAAAGCGAGGTGCCAGGAAGCGGTATGCGGGACTCGTAGACATGTACGCATCAAACAGCCCGGGGCGGGTCAGCATGACATAGCTTGTGAAGAGTCCCAGCCAGGAATGCCCCCAGAGGATCTTCCTGCCGATCCTGAATTCCGACTGAAGGTAAGGGAACAATTCTTCCTCGTAGAAACGGATCATCAGGTCTGCCCTGCCGCTTTCCGGTATGCCTTCGATCACCGGGGCATGGTCCACTTCCCGGTTGATGTTGGGTATGCCGATGACGATGCATTCCGGGATGAGTTCCTGCCAGCCCATCAGTTCTGTCGTGCTGGCAAAGGATTTAAAGGTCATCTCGGCATCGAGGATCATCACCAGGGGGTAGGTTTTGCCGGGGTCCGGGTCACGGGGCAGATGTATGAAAATCTCCCTTGATTGTTCCAGGATCTTCGATTCCAGGGTATGCCGGTACCCGATGCTGAGGGCAAGGGAATCGCCCGGGATTCCGGGATCTGCCGGTTCCCGGGAGAAGCCTGAAGGAAGCGAAAGGATGCATGCTGCCAGAAAAACAAACGGGAATTTCATGATTTTCGGTTTGGTTCCTGAAAGATACCTAATTTCATGCGGAAATGCATATCCCTGGAAGTGTGCCGTTCGGGATTATGAGGGTAATGCGGTTACTCCTGTCTCAGTCGGAAATAAATATCCCCTCCCCGGTGCCGATCCACATCCTGCCGTCCGGGGACTCTTCGATGGCGAAGATGCCTGTTTTTGCGAAACTTGTATTGTCCATTGTCCAGGTTCCCCCTGCATAGATCCCGTAGCCGGGGTAACCGGCGCACCAGATCCTGTCTTTCCGGTCTATGCTTATAAACCTGGCATTGAAGGTGCTGTCCGCAAAGATCTGCTCGCAGGTAATGCCGTCAAAGCGGATCACTTCGGGGCCGGGATGCCGGAACATGCTGGAAAGGGAATAATCGATCGATGCAAAGATCTCGTTCCTGCTGTTTACTGCCAGGTTGCCGAACATATAGGGACTGAAACCCAGGTCTTCCTCCGAGAAGGCCTGCCAGTTGTCGCCGGAAATTCTTACAAGGCGGTTATTGCTGACATTTTTAGACAGGGCCAGCCAGATGTCGTCGTTGAGGTCAACGCAGATATCGTGTATAAAATAATCGGGAAGGGCGGAATTTAAAGGAGTATAGATATCCCAGTGCGTCCCGTCGAACCGGATCAATCCCCCTTCCCCGGACCTCAGGTTTGAGAACCAGACGACATCCCGGCTGTCAATCGCGATCGCTCCGACATGAGCCGAGGGCATCGGGGAATTTTCAGGAGTGTACCGGGTAAAGGTCTGTCCGTCAAAACGGAGCAGTCCGCCATTACCAAGCCAGACATTTCCCCGGCTGTCCGTTGCGAGGCTGCGTATTACCAGGGTGTCGTTCACCGGCGAATTGGATGCATTGTACAAGGTGGTTTGCCCCGGAGTATACCGGATCAGTCCCCGGTCAAAGGTCCCGATCCAGGCCGTCCCGTCCGCATCGAAGGCGATGGAGATCACAAAGAAATCTTCAAGGATCCGGGTACTGAACCCGGGGGGCAGGGATTCCGGGGACTGAGAGCGCTCACAGGCCGGGACGAGCGCGACAAGGATTCCCAGGTAAATCAAGGTTTTCATAGCCTGCTGCGTATTACATTCGTTCAAATTATAAGATGATGGTTTCGTCCCAAACGTTGCGCCGGATTTTCATCCGGTCCCGGGTAGACTGCCAGCCCTTCCGTTATTCAAGGTTCTTTCCGGGAGGGGGATTCATCCGGTCCCGGGCCGGCTTCTCGCCCTTCCGCCATACAATGTTCTGGCCGGGAGGGGGATTTATTTCATCAGGATGATACGGGAGGTCTGCACCAGGCGATCCTCCCTGAATATCCGTATGATGTAGAGTCCCCCGTCAAGATAGCTCACATCCAGGTAATTTCGTGCCTGGTTCAGCCAGATCTTCGGGGATACCGCTTTCCCCGTGATATCGACCAGGTCGATGTGGGAGTCCCCTGCATAAGCATCCCCTCCTTCGGCTTCGATAAACAGCTGACCCCCTGTCGGATTCGGGTAGACCCGGAACAGTTCCCTTGCTTCTGCAATGGCCGGCCCGTCTTTTAGCTGGAAGGGCTGGTTGGGCCTTCCGGGGGTGAGGATGGCCATATGGCGCCAGATCCCGACACCGTCCTCATACCTTCCGAAGGAATAGTTTTCAAGAAGGAAATTGAAGCTTGCGGAGTCCCTGATTGTTATGTCATTGCCGACTTTTTGCGAGAGGTACAGCTGTTCTTCGCCGGTGCTCAGCCGGAAGGGGGTATGCATATTTCCCTGCCTGGCTTCCCCGTCTGCGTAAACGGTAATGAATCCCCAGGCCGGGATCAGGGTTGAATCGGGGATCGCAAAACGCATCAGGTTATCCTTTTCATCAGAAAGGAACCAGGAGTCAAGGACGGTCTCTTCGGATGATGTGTTGAACAGCTCGATGAACCCCGATCTCTCCCCGAATTCATCGTTGAAGAAAATGCCGGCCGGGGCCAGCTCGTTCAGCCAGACATCGTCGGTTTCCGCAATCGGTTCAAATACCGGTTCCAGGCTTACCGTTAAACTGCTTGCATTGCTGATGGCAATGGATTCGCTGTACCTGGATCCGGTGGTTTTATCCACCCAGTGGCTGAAGCGGTAGCCCTTCTCAGGCAGGGCCTCGAGCTTCATGGGCAGTTCTTCGTAGGTTTGGAGTTTAAGCGGGTACATCTGGATAATGGCCTCGTTTACTTTCACTTTTCCCTTTCGCTTATCCGGATTGGACACGGTCAGGGTCACCGCCTGGGAGCTGAGATTGAAATAGCTTTTCACATATCCCGGTATGAAATCGTGCCGGTTCACCGCGTACTCTTTCAGGGAGGAAAGATAATATTCCCACAGTTCCTTGGTCCGTCCATACTTTAGCTGGTTGTAATAGATCTCGTAGTCGATAACCGCCGAAAGGCTGTCAAGGACATAATTGCACCATTCCGGTTCAAAGGAGCTGTAAACATGGGTCAGGAAGGTGGCCAGGAACTGCTTCCTGAAGCCATTGTTTTCCACCAGTTTCCGGAAAATCAGGGTGGACCAGGGCGGTCTTGGAGGCTCCTGCCCGTCCACGGCCGTAAAGTATTCGAAGGTCTCGTGCTTGTACCCGTCGGCATCCAAACGGAAGCCGAAGCCGTAATCCAGGTCGAACAGCATCCAGCGCCATTTCCCGTCCGGTCCCGCTTTCCAGAACTTGTGGTTGTTGTCGGGCCAGTCCCGGTTCCCAATGTACAGGTGCACGGTCATCCAGTTGATGAATTCCTGGATGTCGATTTTGGAGGCCACCTGCCGGTAGTTTTCGTCGTCCGAAAGGGAGTAGCGGTTCATGAAGCTCAGGAGTTTAGCGTAGTCGTAGTCCGTCCCGTGGATGATCTCTCGGTCGCGCTCCAGGAAATCGAATTCACCATCGGGGAAAAAATAATTGGTCGTCAGGTAATCCTCGTTCGTTTTTTCCCTCAGGTTCATGATGCCCCGGTAGGAACCGTTGAAATACACGATGGCGGGCTGGTATGACTGCCAGTCAATGTCCATGGAAGGCTTGACAAGGGCCTGCAGGAAGGCATCGCGTAGCAGCGTCTGGTCCTGGTCGTTCCCCGAGTTGCGCAGCAGCAGGGAGGGGAAGCAGTTGATATCGGGCTTTTCAACGAAGAAGGGATAATCGAAGTCATTGTCCCCATACTTGCCTCTTGCGTAGATCGAAAGGGATTTCTGGTCCCTTCCCCGGGTACAGCCGCCGGCAATTTTCACACCGACGGACTGGGAGATCCTTCTGACCCCCTCCTTGTCGAAGTACTCAAAATAGGCCGGTCGTTCCCAGGCCTGGTTCCAGTTGGCAACATCCCCGCAATAACCGGCCGTGCCGTTCCTTCCCCTTACATGGATCCCGATCATATCATCGTAAAAATGATCGGGTTCAAAGGACAGGGAAACCACCGGGAGGGTGAAATCGTGCTCGTTCAGGAAGTAGGTCCTTGCATCGATCTCGCCGGGCAGGAAGCCCTCCTCGAAGGTTCTTGCCATTACGATCATGGTTTTACTGATGGAGATGGGATCTGAGAATGAATTGGAAAACGGGTGCGGCTCGGTACAGTCGGTCGTGTATCGTACGTTGTTCCCGCTTAGGCTCAGAGATGAAGCACTTTCCTGCCGCCCCGCCTTCAGGGAAAATTCCACCCTCTCGCCCGGCTGGGTGGCCGAGGTCGGTGAATTGGCGGCCACCGGTGTCGGGGTGGCGCAGTAAACCAGCTTGCCCGGGTCGGAGGGATCCCTGCCGAAGGTAACATTCGGGTATTGCTGGCCGAATTCCAGGTAATCGACGATGTTGCCCGAGCCGTCGCTCAGGTAAAGGGTTTCTCCCTCGGTCCGCAGTCCGAAATTCGCATGGTTGCCAGTGTCCTCCTTGTCGCAATGGACGATGTAATAGGCACCGGCTGCAAGGTTATTAACGGGCATCTTCCATTTCTTCAGATCCGCCAGGTCATCGGACAGGTAATAATTGCCCAGGGCCAGGGCCGAGGTGCCGCTGTTGTAGATCTCAACCCAGTCGGAGAAATTATAGAAATCGGTCTCCAGCTCATAGCTCGCATTGGCGGCCATGATCTCGTTGATCACAAGCTGGGAACGGGCGGGAAGGTTAAGCAGGAGCAAGAGGTATAAAAGGTGGAACCGGTGCAAGGTCATGCGGTGGATTTTGCCTTAAAGATAAAAGAACTTTTACATAAGTTCGCGTTCTGCCGGCCGGGGTTTGCCCCGGGGATTGGGACAATTTCGCGATCCGGGTATATATACCGTTCCGGCCTCCCGGAAGACCTGGGTGTCGCTTTCTTTTGCCGCACAGGCTGTTTACTGCCTGATGTACAGGGTTTCGGCCTCCTGGATGGCCAGCGTATCCGTTTCTTCCAGCAGGCTTATTACATTGGGGTCGAATGCGTTGTTATAATTCCACTTTGTGACGAAGGAATTATATCCGTTCCCGTAGCGGGAGATGACAAAACCCGTCTCCGGCATGACCGAGTCCTCGACGGGCAGGAAGGGATGCATCCGTATTTGTTCCAGGTACCGGTCTATGACCTCCGCATCGTGGATGCGTCCCTCATGGGAGTATAGCTGCACCCCGGAAGTGACCCGGTATTCGCTTGAAACAAATGTGACCGGGTAAACGGTTGGTTCCCCTCCGTCCTAGCACCCGGAAAGCAGCAAAAGCATCAGGACCAGGTAAATTATGCGATTCATCTTTATTTGGTTCTTTGAATCAGGTCGATGGTAAATTCAAGGTAGCGGTTTTGATCATTCAGAAGATCGTCCAGTGTCACGGGCACTTCGATATCCGGCTTCACACCTTCCCTGTCATTCACGGCACAGGGCATGTAGAAGATCGAATTGCTGGTATAAAGGTTCAGTCCCGTATGATGCAGGGCATGCCGGCTGAGTCCCGCGTTACTGATCAGCGGCTGTCCCGTTTCCTCCCCGACAATGGTAAGGTCCGTATAGCATTTGGCCATGGCGATGAATATGGTGGCGGCAGAATAGGAGGTGGGCCCGGCCAGGATATAGACATTTCCCTCGAAGAAGTTGGATTTTCGAGGGGGACTGGCCAATTCCCGGGTGACAATATAGTATTCTCCTGCCTTACTGCCCGAGTCCTGGATCTCCCGGATATAGTCCGCCGTTTCCCTGCTGATCCTGATGATCTGTGATTGAAAGCTCTGGAACGGCCGGGTTGTAATGTATTGCATAAGGGAGTCCGCCAGGTTCGTAAATCCTCCCCCGCTGGTCTTGTCAATGATCAGGTTGCTGACCTGTTCCTGCTGCAGGAGTGTAAAGCATGAATCGATGAAGGGCAGGAAGATTTTCGGTTGCCGGAATTTTCCAACTTTCATATATGCGGTTCCGTCTTCCAGGATCTGGATATCCAGGTTTTTTTTCGTGGTTTTTGTAAAGCTTTCCCACCCGATCCCCGGCACGGAAGCAAGGGCGGTCCGGTCCCCTTCCCGGTACCGGATATCAAAACTATCATGGTTGCCGTAAAGCAGGCGGTACCAGATGGCAAACTCCTTACCGTCCAGTCTCCGGATCATGTTCGGTTTCAATTCCCCCGGGACGTAGTCCAGCATCCGGGCGATAATCTCAGCAGTCTGGCGGCCATTGATCTCCAGGATGTTGCTGCCTTTCACCAATCCCGGTTCCCCCGATAAATTATTTTTCACGTAGAGGCTGTCCCCAAATATCACCGTTTCAAACGGAAAGAAGGGATTCTCCAGTTCGGGAAAAATTTTACCCGTATACTGCAGGGTGGTGTGGCCGTCGATGCTGACCAGGGGCTGAAGGAGGATGAAAAATTCATGTGGGCTCATGGACTGTGTGAGGGTATCCCTTATCTGCATGACCTCCGTCAGGTTCGGATGTTCCCGGAAGGTCGGATGGATATTTATAAGGACCTCAATCAGGGTGTCCAGGTCGGTCCTTATTTTATCTGCGGGGATCTGCTGCGACCAGGAATGATGGCTGATCAGTAAAAGGGTACAGAGGATGAGATGTTTCATATGGCTTGGTTTGGGGTTTGTTATGGTCGGGGTATTTCCTCTTTGGTTTCCTTTCCTTCCCAGAAAATCTCCTTCCGGATCTCGTTTATCCGTCGCTCGACGAAGTCGTAATAGGATACCGTTATACCCTCGGAGGTCGGCAGCTTTGGCAGGGATTTCCTGTCCACCGGCCGGGTCTCCATGAATTTCCCGTACCATTCCAGGGCCTTGTTTTTGTCCTTGATCCAGTTGTCGTAATGGCTGGCGATCTCAAAGATCAGAACGGTGTCGGCCGGGTTCAGCTCATGGGCAGTCAGGTAGGCATCCAGGGCTTCCGCGTATTGGTAATATCCGGTATAGGCCTTTCCCAGGTCGCGGTAGACGCGGGACAACGTTTCAGGCGACGGACTCATCAGGTCCACGGTCTTTTCCAGGTAGCGGATGCCGAGTTTCTTGTAAAAGGAATAATCACAGGAAAGCCCGAGGACATAACACAGGTCTGCATTTGTGGTATCCCTGAACCAGGCCTTCTCCAGGTAATCCTTTGCCGCATCGTATTCCTCAGTCTTGAAATAACTGTAACCCAGGTACTTGTTGACAAATTCCGATGTGTCATCCAGGGCGATGCATTGCTCGAAGCGTGCTTTCGATCTTTCGTAATCCTTGTTAAGGAAATGAAGGAATCCGTTCAGCTTGAGCATCTCGATGCTGGCTGTGTCCCCCTCCAGGTAAGACCCGGTGAGCATGATGCCGGCAAGGTATTGCTCCTGATCCTTGTAAAGGCTGGCCAGGCGGTAGGTGGAGAAGTAATCTGCCGGGTTGAGGGCCAGGGCACGCTGGTAGAAAACGATGGCAGTATCCGCCACTCCAAGGCCCTCATAGGTCCTGGCAAGCTGTTTTGACAGGTAATAGCCCGAGTCCCCCGCAAAAGCCTTCAGGTACTGTGATTTAGCCTTCCTGTAATTCCGTTCCTGGAAGTGGGAATCAGCCAGTTGCCGGACCAGGTAGGGATTGCCGGGATCCTGCTGCAGTGCCATGGTATAATAATGCCTTGTCCGGGGGTAGTTGGCGAGGGACTGATAGCAATCCGCCAGTTCGATGATGCAGCGGATATCGGTGGAATCCTGGCGGTGGACCTGCTCGAGGCAGGAGATTGCCTCCCGGAACCGGTTTAGTCCCCGGTAAGCCCCGGCTTTCCGGTACAGGAGTTCAGGGTCGGTCCCACCGGGATCCGTCCTGTCAATCAGCATAATGGCTTTCCCATACTGGTAGTTCTGCATGTACCAGGCGACAGAATCCATCTGCTGGGCAGAGGCTGACAGGTATGCAGAGATGAGAACAATGAGCCAGAGTGAACGTTTTCCTGTATACATGAGCGCCGGGTTGATGGGTCAGAAAGTTAGCAGTTTTTTGCTTAATTTAAAACGGCCGGCAGGGTTGCTTGTTATGCGGACAAACCCGAGGCAGCCGTTCCTTTAACGGCTGATCACTTTCCTGTCACCAGGAGCAGGGCCGAGAGCGAGCGGTTCCCTGACCGGGCCTGGACAAGGTAGGGGCCGGGTGCCAGGGTGCGGTCGAGCCGGATGCTAGTCTCACCCAGGGTAAGATCCCTGAAAACGGTCCTTCCGTCCAGTTCAATGATCCTGATCTCTGCTTCCACCCCGGCATAATCCCCCGGCAGTTTCAGATTCAGCAGGCCTCCCTGCAGGGGATTGGGGAAGATCTTCAGAAGGGTCTCTCTTGCCGCATTGCGCTCCGGGAGGCCGAGGGGCAATTCGGGGACGCCCTCCCAGGTCTGTATGATTTTCTGCATGGTCCCGTCCTCATTGTAATAAAGCAGGTCGACGCAGACGGACCTGCGCCAGTTCCCCCCGGTGGGCAGGGCGCCGTTGTGGTAGAAGAAGTACCAGTTCCATTTGTACCTGACGATCGATGGGTGGTTGGTCTCGCTGTTCTCCACGTAGTCGTTCAGGATGCCGCGGTATGCCCAGGGACCGTTGATGCTCGTGCTGGTGGAATATGCAATGACCGATGGATACCTCGAGGCATATGTGAGGTAGTAGATCCCGTTGCGTTTATGCACCCAGGGTGCCTCGAAAAAATTACTTGCATTCACGGCCTGGACGGCACCGTCCATCTGGATCATGTTGTCCTTCAGCTTTACCATTCGGCAGGCCCCCCAGGAACCCCAGAACATATATGCCTGTCCGTCGTCATCCGTAAAAACCGCCGGGTCGATGTTCAGGGGGACGGAGTTGGGCGTGTTGTCCGTAACCAGGGCCGCACCTATGGCATCGGCATAGGGCCCGGTCGGCCGGTCGGAGACGGCCACCCCGATGGCAAATCCCTCGTTGACCTTTATTGTCTTGTGGGTCATGGGGACATACCAGTAGAATTTCCCGTTGCGGTAGATGCAATGCCCTGCAAAGGCATTCCCCGAGGCCCAGGAAAAATCGGTATAGGAAAGCTTTGCCCCGTGGTCCGTGTAGTTGATCATGTCCGTGGTCGAAAACACATGCCAGTTTCGCATGTAGAACCATTCCGATACCGTATTCTGTTCATCGTGCCCGGTGAACAGGTAGAGCGTATCGTTGTGGACGAGGGCGCAGGGATCCGCCGTGAACATGTGCCGGATGATGGGATTGCCGCTGTAGCCTGGTGGAATGGTATCTCCAGGTCCCGGCTCGTTCGGATCCCCGATCTCCCTGAGCCTCACATTATCGATCCAGAACTCGGAACTGCCTTCCGGGAAGTTTGCAAAGAAAACCTGGTGCATGCAAAGGTTCAGTGTGGGCTCCGTTGCCTGGATGGTATAGGTTTTCTTTTCCGTGGTCAGGGTGATGTCCGCAAAGAAGCGGTCGGGCGCGTAGTCGTAGTACGGCGGACCCACATTGGCCGGGTCCGACTCGAGGTTGCTGAAGGGCTGGCGGTTCATGCCTACCGAAAGGGGCAGGTTGCCGGTGGCCACGGCATCGAAGCTTAATTCGTAATACTTCCCGCGGGTGGACTGGTAGAACACCGTATAGGCCCCGTTGAAGAAATCCGTGCCCGATTTCTGGTTGACCACGATGTGGGCCGAATTCTTCCCCGACAGTTTGCCGGTGGTGTCGATGTCGAACACCATGTCGGTCGGGGATCCGAAACAGAATCCCCCTTCCCAGCCACCTTCATTGTTCGGGGAGCTGCCCCAGTAAAGCCGTTTTTTCCGGTACGCCGGGAAATCCGGGTCCGGGTCCCGGTACTCGTCAAATTCCGGGTTGGGAATGATGTTGCCGTCCCAGGCCGAATCCGCCTGCTGGACCTCCACGTCGTCGATCCAGACCGTATCCCCGGCATCCAGGTTCCCTAGCTGAATGCCCAGCCGGTAATTCCCATCCGATTCAACCGGGCTCATCTCGAACCGGTAAACCGAATCGGCGGTTCCGGCAGGGTGGCCCGGTCCATGCTCGGTGCTACGGTAGAGCGCGGTATCGGGGGAATAATTCCGGCAGACCTCCAGGTTGAAAAGCACACTGTCGCTGGCCCGTACAGCGAAACGGAGTACGATGGGCCGGTCCTTATGCACTGTGAAATAGGTATTGAGCTGGGAATCCGAGGCGTCGCTTCCCTTCCCCTTAATGATCAGCCGTGCCGATCTGCTGCCGGACAGCGGGTGGGTACGTTCCAGATCGTAGGACACTTCCGACCCGTTGTTGCCCGTAACAAGACGCCAGTTCAGGCTGTCCGCCTCGAAATCACCATTGGCCACATAGTTCAATGTGTCAAGTGCGAACAGCTTGGCCGCCAGCAGGAGGGCCGGGACCAGCAGGGAAAGTTTTGCGATTTCCAAACCGGATAACATATCCCAAACATAGCCAAAAAATTATTTATTATCATCCACCATCTTTTACCGGGGAATGATCCCGGCACCCAATACCAGAGTCATCCGCAGTTTCATCAGGAATTAAAAACCATTCCCCTGTTCAGGATCCGTTTTTTATTTATAATTTTACCATTGCTTTCATTGTTCCCACACAAATTACCACGGTGCCCCTGAAAGAATGAGCAGCGTTCAAATCCCCTAAATGGTCTCGTGGTAATCCAGGCCACATTACCAAACAGGCTTGTACGGATAGACATTACAGGATTTTTATACTTAAAATAATCGACCTATGAAGAAAATCTGCAGTTTCATCAGTATTATCCTGGTCCTGCTGTTTTCAACGGCTCAGCTTACGCATGCCCAGGGAGCCCTGAAAAAGCTGAAGGAGAAAGCGAAGCAAACGGTCCAGGAGGGAATTTTCGGTGAAGAAGGCGAGACCGGGGAGGAGGCAACGATGCAGGAAACCTCTTCTTCGTCCCCGTCCAACATCAGGGGTGGCGGATTGACCACGACCCCGCCCGATGTGATGGAGAACATTGCTTCTGCCGAAACCTCCCTTGACAAAAAACAGTACAGCGATGCCCGGTACTCGGTCAGGCAGGCCGTTCTGGGAATAGAAATGGAAATGGGACAGAAGGTCCTGGAAGGCCTTCCCAAATCGGTGAAAGGACTGGACATGGTCCCGGAAGAAGACCGGGTCTCGAGCATGAGCATGGGCTTTACCGGGCTTTCCATCGAGCGGGTTTACCGGGGGGGCGACCAGCAACTGGAACTGACCATCGGCAACGATGCGATGATGCTGGCTTCGATCAACATGTATTTGAGCATGGGGGCCTATGAGACCGGGGAAAACCAGAAAACCGTTACCTTCCAGGGAAACCGCGGCGTGCTGGAATACGATGATTACTCGGGTTATACCCTGAGCGTGCCCTTCGGTCAGTCGTCCATTTTCGTCCTGAACGGCATTAATTTTTCGGATGAGCAGGAGATCATGTCCGCCGCCGGGGAATTCGATATTGAAAAAATCAAAAAAGAACTGGGAGAACAATGAAAAAAATACTATTCGTAACCGCCATGCTTGTGCTGGTCCCCTGCACCCTTCTTCGGTCCCAGGACGTCCAGGCCAGGCTCGACGAAGCAAAATCTGCCTATAAATCCGGCAACCTGGAAAATGCCCGATTCGCATTGCAGGAAGCATTGAACGGGATCAATCAGGCCATCGGCCAGGACATCCTTGCCATTTTGCCATCCGAGATAAACGGGCTGAAATTCAATGACAGCCTTGATGATGTAACGGGAACATCAGCGGGTTTCGCCGGTGTGTATGTGAGCCGTGATTATGCCGGGGAAAACCGGATCGCCTCGGTCGAGATCGTCAGCGATTCACCCATGCTCGCCGGGATTACATCCCTGCTCAACATGCCGGCCTTCGTGGGCTCATCTCCGGACCAGAAAAGGATCAAGGTACAGAATTACAAGGCCCTTATGACCCGGTCAGGCGATGAGGAGGGAACGGTATCGTACGATGTCCAGATGCCCTTCGGCAATTCGCTCCTGTCGTTCTCCACCGAGGGCATCGAAGCGGAAAAGGAGGTTGTGGACATGGTGAACAGCCTCCCGGTCGACCAGATCGTAAAACTGGCTGAATAAGATAAGCCCTGCTTCAGGCTCAAAGCCTTGGTTGCCGGCCAACTGGTTTGTGAAGGATTCCCCCGACGTGCACCCGATGTCCGTCGAAATCCACCGCCACACCCGGTTCAATCACGAGGGTACCCCCCTTGGTCAATGTTTATTTCACCCAGGATACGCCAGGGCGAACCGGCCCTGGCTCAGGTGCCGTTGACGGATCCGCCGGGGGACCGCAACCTTGGCACCGGCGGTCGTCCAGGCAAAGATTGCTGCAAAGAGGAGAATTCCTTTTTTCATGGCTTTTGGATTTACTCATCCAAGATGTCTACATAAATCCATAAAGTCAAACCCCCGCTTTTCCCGTAATCTTTTAACAGCCTGGATGTTCAAATCCGTTTTTCTTTATTATCTTTCCTGCCTGAATTCCTCATTAAATCATCTGCCCATCCAGGGATAGCAGGATCAAATCCCTCCACTATGAACCTCATTCAGCAGTTTTTCGACCTGGTAAAAACCGGCACTTCCGTCAGCCATTATTACAGGAATATGAACCATACCCTCAAAAGGCTGGACGGTCAGTACACCATGCTCCACTACCCTATGGAAGGGAAGGAGGGAGCCTCCTTTATCGGGGGACAGGCAAACCTGACGGATTTCACCCTTTCCCTGCTCGGGGATATCAGGGGAAAAAAACTGCTGGAGATCGGATGCGGGAACGGGGTCCAGGCGAAATACATCTGCCAGAACTTTGAGCCGGCATTTGTTACCGGCATAGACCTCGACCCGGACAATATTGAAATTGCCACCACCCAGCAGAAGATCCGGAACATTCCGAATATGCTGTTCCTGGTCGATGATGCCCAGGAGCTGAAGCATATCGCGTCTGAATCGATGGATGTGGTCATCAGCATCGAGGCTGCTTTCCACTTCCCGGACAAGGAGGCCTTCCTCAGGCAGATCAATCGTGTGCTAAAACCTGGCGGGAAGTTCCTGGTTGCGGACCTGCTGACTACCAAAAAAACCAAAGGGATCGGCATCAGGAGGCTCTGGAAGGGCAGGATGGTGCATCACCACTGGAACCAGGAGCGTTATATGGAACATCTGCAAAATGGAGACCTCCGGCTTCACAGCAAGGTCGAGATTACGGACCGGGTGATCCGGGGATTCAGGGGTTACCGAAGATGGATCTCCGGGATCGGGGAAGAGGGAGTAATCCGCACTGCTGTCTTCAGGATCTTTTACATCATAAACGTGGAATACATCCTTTACCTGCTGAGGCGCCGGCGCCAGTACCTGGTATTCGTGGGAGAAAGGCCCGCAATTTAAACCGAAGAACCCTTGTCATGACGATTGAAGAATTAAAGGAGCATTTAGAGGCCGGGAGGGGGGCACAGCTGGAGTATTTTGAATGCAGGACGGGCTTTGACTACCGGATGTTCGATACGGTGTGTGCATTCCTGAACTCGAAAGGGGGACTGATCGTCCTTGGGGTGAACATCAACGGTGAACTTAAAGGCATCGATCCGGGGAACATCCGCAAATACGAGGGAGAGATCATCAAGGCTTCCAATAATCCAACGATCATCAATCCGCCATTCATCCTGCATCCGGAGCGGTTCCGGGTCGGGGACAAGAACCTGATAGCCTTCTGGGTGCCAATCAGTTCCCAGGTGCACAAATACGGCAGCCGGATCTTCACCCGGGTCCAGGATGTAGACCTGGAAGTTACGGGGCAGCAGATCGACGAGATATACAGCCGGAAAAGAAACTTTTTCACAGAGAACAAAATCTATCCCTTCCTGGGCAGGGAGCACCTCAGGCCGGAATTGCTCAACAAGTCCCGGAACCTGATCCGCAGCAATAACCCGGACCATCCCTGGCTCGCACTGGATGATGATGAATTGTTGATGACCGCGGGACTGGACACCGTTGATTTTACGAACGGCACAAGGGGATACACCCTGGCAGCCGCCCTCCTGTTCGGAAAGGACGAGGTCATCCAGAAGATCCTTCCGCAGTACCGGATCGACGCCATGGTACGGATCGTGAATACCGACCGCTACGACGACCGTCTGGTCATACAGTCCAACCTGATCGAGGCCTACGAGCGGCTCATGGAATTCGTGGCAAAACACCTTGATGATAAATTCCATATGGAGGGGGATACCAGGTTCAGCCTGCGTGAAAGGATATTCAGGGAGGTGATCGCGAACCTGATCGTGCACAGGGAATATACCAATGCCCATACGGCAACCTTTATCGTCTACGAGGACCGGGTCGAGATCAAAAACGCCAATAATCCGAGGGACTACCGGAAACTGAGTATCGGGAGCTTCGAGCCCTTCCAGAAGAATCCAAACATTGCAAGGTTTTTCCGTGCACTCGGAAGGGGAGAGGAAATCGGCTCGGGAGTGCGGAACGTCAACAAATATTTGAGTATTTATTCGGGGGGAATGGAACCTGCCTTCGAGGAAGATACAATCTTTACGACCGTTCTTCCGCTCAGGAAGGAGGACATCCGGATCATAGGCGAGGGATTAATCGAGGGAACAACTGAGGGAATAAGTGAGGGATTAAATGAGGGATTAAATGAGGGAATAATTAAGGGAATAAACGAGGGAACAATCGAACCCCTGTCCGGGGCAGTAAAGGAAAAGCTGATTGCCCTGCTGCATTTCCTGTACAGGAACGAAGGCGTTCAGGCAGGCGGCCTCCGGAAACACCTGGATGTCTCGGATGCGACCATCGAAAGGTACATCAGCATCTTGAGGAAAATAAACCTGATCGAATACTCGGGGTCCAAGAAAACCGGCGGGTATTATCTCTCCGAAGTATTCAGGAAGAATTTAAAGTAGGTGTTTGCCGCTCTCCCGGCGACCGGGACAACTTCCGTTTCCGGGTTTCAATCCCTGATGCATCTTACAGAAACGCCTGTTTTCTTGCTTTCGCCAAAATTTGACAGGATGCCGGTGGCGTTTTCCAGGTACCGGCCCAGGCCGTTTGTCTCCCCTGACTCCGTTGATGACCACCAAAGACCGTAGTCCTTGATGGATAAATAATTTCCATCCGGATCGCGCTTGCCGCCCGGCAGTCCCGTGAAACCACTTTCGTCGGTGGCATCCGAGTTGGGCGATGTCCAGTGAACCGTGCCCGTTTCCTTCATTTTACCACCGGCCACGCTGACGCCCCCCAGGTAGGTCTCGAGGGTCAGCCATTCGCCGTAGCTGGGTACATGCCAGCCCGACGGGCAAAGCTTTTCGGTTTCAACCACGTAGAAATTGTAGAGGGCCCCGTAATCGTTTTTATAGCTGCTTTCATCGTTGTCATACCAGCAGTAGGCAGGCGTGCTCAGATTGCTCCAGTCCGTACCGTCCGTAACCTGTGTTATACCCGTTTCGTCGTTGTATTTGGTGGTTTTAAGATTGGAGGCCATCCAGACCTGCTCCCCGATCTTTACGGCGGCATACAGGTTGCCGTCGGCATCCTTTACCTTCTCGGTCAGGGCTTCCAGCTCGTCCAGCCTTTCCAGCAGGGCATCGACGTAGGCCCTGGTGGCGGCGTCCTGTGCATCGACGGGGTCCGCCAGGTTGCCGATCTTCTGGTTGTTCATGCTCAAGCCGTCGCTGCTCCCGGAGAGCAGGGGACCCTCGCCTCCCAGTTTAATGGAGGCCACGGTCGAATCGGACATCCCGAAAATACCCAGGGTATTCATCATATCGACATCCGTAAGATAAGCATCATCGCCCAGGATAAGGTTGTAACCACCCGCATCGAACACATCGGTCAGGTGCAGCTGGATGTCCCCGTTCAGTGTGTTGATCGTCACCTTCCCGGAATCGTACGACAGATCGTTGCCCATCCTGTACCAGACCGAGGGCAGGGAAATTTCGTTGCCGTTGGTGATGGACAGGAAATGACCGTTGAGCACCAGTTTCTGGGTATCCGCATTATCCAGGAGATAACCGAGGTACACGGCGCCCCCGTCGCTCAGGAAGAGTGAATCGTTATTGATCGAGATGACCTGGATCTCGTTGGCCGGATCGGGATCCTCGTCATCCGCAAACTCCACCTCCCTCGCAAACAGGGCGTACGGAACACTCATCAGTTCGGTGGCGCCCATTTCGGTGTAGCTGGTGCCTCCGGCAGGATCGAGTTCCACCAGGACGAAATAGGGACCCTTGGACCAGTCTATGGCTGAAAAATCAACGGTATTCTTGCTCCCGATGGCAAGCGATACCAGTCCGAAGTCATCGGTGGTTGGCGTGAATTCCTCGACGCAGACCGCCGGACCGGCATTACTCCCCTTCAATATGCTTATTTTCATACCGACCGTGGTGTTGGTCAGGATGATGCCGCCGGCATCCCGTACCACGGCCTGGTAGCTGAAGTATCCCGGTGCCTGTGCCAGCAGGCTGGCTGTCAGCAAGATAGCAGAAAGTAAGGTAAATAACTTTTTCATGGTCTTATTGCTTGATGATTTTAAATGTCTTAACCAAAGGGGAGGTCATGGGGCCTTCACTCCCGTTTTTCATATGTTGAATATTGCGATTGAGCCTGATGATCTGAAGAAAATACACCGAAGACGAGGCATACCCGTCCATCGGGATAAGGGTCACCCGGTGTTCGACCGGTTCCTCCAGCAGCAATTTCCCGTTCACGTCGTAAAGCCGGAGGTAGAAACCCTTCCCCGGCCCCACGAGCTTTTGTTGCTGCAAATGCAGGAATTCCAGGACCAGGCATTCCGTGGCAGGATTCGGGTACACGGAGACGGAATAACCCGGCTCCAGGTTTCCTTCAACCGCATCCACCAGGAGCAAGCCCTGGTGGATCCCCTGGGTTAGGATATGGCCGCCGCCTGCCAGGGTGCCCGAGACCGGTTCGCCGATGGTCCAGCTAAGTTGCGCCGTACCGCTGGCCGCATGGGTTCCCGCGGCCGATACCACCTGCTGTGCCTTGAGTGCCCCGGCCGACAGGAATATGGCAAAAAGGAGGAGTACCGGAGACCAATGGATTTTTTTCATCGCTCAATTATTGATTTAACATTGAGAAATTGAGAACGGAAATGAGATAAAACCTGAGATGCCCGACCGACCCTTGGAGCAAGACGGGCTCCGAGAGGATGAAACGCCTATTAAAATTAAGTTATTTTTCCCTAACTTATGCCATAATGTATTCTTGGAACCGTATACAACATTCTCCCGGAATTCGAGTAATAATCAAAAATACAGGAACATGAAAAAATTCATGCTTGTTTTAATCGCATCGATACCCCTTGTCGCAAATGCACAGGGCGTTTATTTTAAACTGGATGCCGGTCTTGGCGGAGCCCTGACCTTCGGTGATTTTAAATCCTACGGGATCGCAGCTTTCACAGAACCCAAGGTTTTCATTATTCCCAGTGTCAGTGCGGGACTCAGGCTGGAGGGGGATGTCCTGTTCGGTGGAACAATTTCGGATCAGGCAGAGGATCTGAATGTGGGACTCTCAACCCGTGCGGTCATCCTTTTAAAGGGGGAATTCTATGTGGGACAAAGCAATACAAGACCGTTCGTCGGACTGGGACTTGGAAGGTATACGATCGCGAATACCTCCGCTTCGGGTACCGGTTCTGCGTCCATTTCCGCCGGAAATCATTTCGGCCTGGCACCGGAGATTGGAGTCACCTTTGGCAATTTCAGGTTGTCAGGAATGTACCACATTGTCACAGGGGAAAACCTGGTCACACTTTCAACAGGCGGTACGAAAGAAGTCAGTTTGAATTATTTCGTGATCCAGATTGGTTTTAAGATATTTTCGGTAGGGGAGTAATAAAAACCGCCTATTGTGCCTGCAGGAAGACAATACCGGGCCCTGGCCGTTGTTTTATTGGCGATGCTGCTTACACGGGCGGAGGCCCAGGTCCTGTTCGGGGTGGGACTGTCTTACGGGTTTTCGAAAACCGCTTCGGCCGACCTGTATTACCAGCATGAGATCCACCAGTTCCACCTGGGCGGGAGCATGCAATTTGGCGACGAACGGGGAAAACCTATAGACGATCCATCGGGCCACGGGGCAACCCTTGAAGGCAGCGGATCCTGGTTCTGGTCGGTGGATGCCGGGTACGCTTATGTATTCCGGGACAATTTCCCGGTACGGGCCACACTGTCCGCCGGGAGAAGGATCCATTATACAAACTACCTCGACAGCGGTTTCAGTGACGGGGGCTTCCACACCATCGACAGCAAAGACCTGGCCATCGGGGTGGGAGTGGACCTTGGATACAACGTGATGGACCTGTTCGAGGTCTATGCAGGATTTCACACCTTGTGGAAGGTATACCTGGGAGTGAGGATCCCCATCCCGGATTTCCTGTAAACACCTTTTCAGAACTCGATCTTGTAGCTTATGTTGGGGAAGATGAAACCTTCGCCACGGACCTCGACGGACTGGGTTTTCTCATTGAAGACGTGTTCGTAGATTGATTTTTCCAGCAGGAGGTTCTTGATCTGTATCCCCCAGACGGATGCGTACCTGGGCTTGTTGATCCGGAAGGTCACCGTGAAGTCGATGAAGAAGGTATGGGGGAAGCGGCTTTCCCAGGCACGGGTGTAATCGTATACGACCCGCTGCTGTTGCCGGGAAGCCTCCTCGTCGACCGGGTGGGTTCGTTCCCCGCCCTGGAATACGAACCTTCCGTTGAGCCCCAGTATCTTTGCCCGGTCCTTTCCCAGGATGAACTCCTTTCCCCCGAGGAAATTCGTCACAAACCCGTAATCCCAGCGCGTACGATAGGTGCGGCCGTCACCGCCCTCATATTTCGAGTCAAAAACGGATCCGGTCACCAGGAAATAATAGTTTTGTGTGAGATATTTTTCCAGGGTCAGGTCGATCCCCATGTTGCGTCCCGTACCGGTATTGACCAGGGTATCCTTCACCAGGTACTCGTTCTTGAAATTGATCATGGAATAGATGCCGCCCGGGCTGACCGGCACATGGTAGAGGTGCTGGTAATAAGCCTCGAAGTTGAGCCGGAGGTCGCGGATGATCAGCCGCTTGTATCCCAGCACGAGGTGGTGGGAGCGGGTGGGGGAGAGGCTGAGGTTGGGCTGAAAGCAGACGCCCGGGGAAGGTTCCACGCAGTAGAAATAGGCCGGGAGCGGTTCGATCTGCCCGTGGTTCCCGTAGGCGATGCTGATGGAATTCTGATCCAGGTCGCGGTATTCGAGTCCCACGCGCGGCTCAAGCGTTATGGAATTGTTCAGCAGGAACAGCATGGAATTAAGCCCGGCGGTAAGTGCGAGTCCCCCGCCAGTCTCCCACCGGAACTGGGTGAATCCCTGCAGGTAGCCGGTAACGCCGGATCCCGTGTTTTCCTGGAGAACCGGGATCCCCGGCACATCCGGGTCCGCCTCCCTTGCCTCGATGTCGTAGGTCAGCCTCCCGGCCGAGATTCCCGAACGGTTTGAGAGCTGCCTGCTGAACCGGTGGGTCATTACCGTGCGCAGGCTGATCATGGTAGTGTAATTTTTAAGGTACTCGTATTCGGTGAAGCTTCCGTCCGGTTCAAGCAGTTCCACCCGGTCGCTGAACTGGTTCATGGCCATGGTGAAGGAGCTTCTCAGCGCCGTATTCTGGGCCAGGATGATCCGGTGGGTCAATCCCAGCATGGCAATCTTCCCTCTCCAGGTATAGCGGGAGCGGTCCCAGTTAGAGGTCCACTGCGTCGAATCTTCCAGGGGCTCCGAACCGTTACGGTCGAGTCCCCCGACCGCCCAGATGGAAAACACCCCTGCCTTCCCTGCAGGGAAATTCAGCTTGAAGCTCAGGTCCTGGTAGACGGGCAGTTGTCCCTCGGGGATCAGGTCCTTCAGCAGGGCGGTGGTTGCATAGCGGTAATTGAAAACATAGGAAGCCTGCTTCCCCTTTACGAAAGGCCCCTCGCCAAAGACATCGGCCCCCAGGGTGCCAAGCTGCAGTCCCCATCCACGCTTCTCGTTATTCCCGGCCCGCAGGTTCATATCGAACACCCCCGAAAGGGCGTTCCCGTATTCGGCCGGGAAGGCTCCCGTATAGAAATCCGAATTGTTCAAAAGCTGGGCGCTCAGCAGGGAGACGATTCCCCCGCCTTCCACCAGCATGCCTGCAAAATGATTGGGATTGGGGACGTTCACCCCCTCGATGCGCCAGGTGAGCGCCTTTGGTGCGTTCCCCCGGATCGACAGCGCGTTGTCATTCGGGCTTCCCCCGGCTACGCCTGCGAATGCTGCCGCCATGCGTCCCGGGTCATCGAATCCCCCGGCATACCGCCGGGTTTCCTCCACCGTGAAGGTCCGCGCACTCAGGGTCGCCATCTGGTTCAGCGGGATGTCCTTGCGCACCTGTGCCTTTACGTCCACCGAGCGGATCTCGGAAACCGCCTCCTTTAATTGAAACTCCAGCACCACCGGCCGTGCCGAGCTCACCAGGACTTCCGCGATGGCCTGCGGCTCGTAACCGACGAACCTTGCCTCGACCGTGTACCTACCGACGCTGACCCCCGTAAAGCGGAACACCCCGTCCCGGTCCGTGACCGTCCCGTCCATTTCCCCGTCCGACCTCAGCAGCACCGTGGCCCCCGGCAGCGGCACCCCCGTGGTGCGGTCCATCACCACCCCCCGCACGGTCTGCACCGGTGCCTTTGGCTGGGACTGCGCCTCTGGCCCGGATTGCGATTGCACATTCACCGACGGTTGCGACAGTTCCTGCGCCAGCAGCGATGTGCAACCCGCAAACATGAGAAACAGGAAGGCTGAAATAAATCCCCTGGGGGCGATCATTTTGTAATGTTTCAAAGGATTAAGTTATGGAATCCTTTTGAATTTCATATCCTTGATTCACAGGTCATCAAGAATTTTTTATGAGGGCGGGACCAACCGGATGATGGCTGACGCGCAGATCGAAGGGCACAGGATACTTCTCCACAGGTCCGGCCTCCCGCCCGGGATCTACCTGCTGCGGATCGGTGCCGGGAGCATCTTCACGGGAAAAGTGCTGGTGGAATAGAGGCAGCGGACCGGTGAGGATTTTCTTCCCGGGACCTGATGGGCTATACCAGGGCTAGGAGATCGCGGCCTGCCCGGCATTATTTCTTTATGCCCAGGTGGTATTCCTGCAGTGATTTCACCTTGTAGGCGCCGTTCCGCCTGTCCTTGATGCCCTTGGTCGCGGCCAGGGCCGCCGAGGTGGTGGTAATATAGGGGACCTTGTACTTGATGGCGTTCTTGCGGATGTAGGAATCGTCGTACTCGCTCTGTTTCCCGGCAGGGGTGTTGACCACCAGGTTGATCACCCCGTTCTTTATGGCGTCAACGATGTTGGGCCGGCCCTCGTGCACCTTCTTTATGTACTCGCATTCGATGCCGTGTTCTTCCAGGAATTGCTTGGTACCCCCGGTGGACATGATGTTGAACTTCATGTCCCGGAAATTCCCGGCAAACTCCAGGATTTTCTCCTTGTCCCTGTCGGCGATGGTGATCAGTACGGTACCCTCAAGGGGCAGGCTGGTCTGGGTTGCTTCCTGCGATTTGAAAAAGGCCAGTCCGTAGCTTTCCGCCAGTCCCAGGACCTCCCCCGTCGAACGCATCTCGGGACTGAGCAGGGGGTCGACATCGGGGAACATGTTGAAGGGGAACACCGCTTCCTTGACCCCGAAATGTTCAAATTTGCCGGCTTCCAGGTCAAAATCGGAAAGTTTTTTCCCGAGCAGGATCTGGGTGGCGATCCTGGCCATGGATATATTGCATACCTTGGATACCAGGGGAACGGTCCGCGATGCCCTTGGATTTGCTTCCAGTATGTAGACAATGTCCTCGTAAATGGCATACTGGATGTTCATCAGGCCGACCACCTCAGTTCGATCGCGATCTTGCGGGTATACTCCCGGATCGTTTCCTGGTGTTTTTCCGGGATGATGACTGGCGGGATCACGCAGGCCGAGTCCCCGGAATGGATCCCCGCGTATTCAATGTGCTGCATGACCGCGGGGACAAAAGCTTCCGTGCCATCGGAGATGGCATCGGCTTCCGCTTCGATGGCATCTTCCAGGAACAGGTCGATCAGCAGGGGCCTTTCGGGGGAAACTTCGACGGCTTCCGTGACATACTGCTCCAGCATATCCTCATCCAGGATGATCTTCATAGCCCTGCCGCCCAGGACGTACGAGGGCCTTACCATCAGCGGGTACCCGATCCTTTCCGCGATTTCCTTGGCTTCCTCCAGGGTGCTTGCCATTCCCGATTCCGGCTGCGGGATGCCCAGCTTGCGCATGATCTGGCGGAACCGGTCCCGGTCTTCAGCCAAATCGATCGTATCCGGGCTGGTGCCCAGGATCTTCACCCCGGCCTCGGCCAGCTCGCTGGCCAGGTTCAGCGGTGTTTGTCCCCCGAACTGCACAATCACCCCCTCCGGTTTTTCCTTTTCATAGATGCTCAGGACATCCTCCGCGGTCAGCGGCTCAAAATAGAGCTTGTCGGAAGTGTCGTAATCCGTCGAAACGGTCTCCGGGTTGCAATTCACCATGATCGATTCGTAACCGGCGTTGCGGATGGCAAACGCGGCATGCACGCAGCAGTAGTCGAATTCGATCCCCTGCCCAATCCGGTTCGGTCCCCCGCCCAGCACCATGATCTTCTTCCTGCCGCTTACCTCCACTTTATCGGGAGCGTTGTAGGTCGAGAAATAATAGGCGGCATTTTCGACCCCGCTCACCGGCACGGGTTCCCATGCCTGGGTAAGTCCCAGGTTAATGCGTTTTTCCCGGATCTCCTTTTCGGGGACCTTCAGCAGCCGGGACAGGTACTTATCGGCAAACCCGTCTTTTTTTGCCTGCAGGAGGATCTCATCCGGCAGGTCCGCCCAGCTGAATTCAAGAATGCGCTCTTCCAGTTCCACCAGTTCCTTCATCTGGGAAAGGAACCAGGTTTTGATATGTGTCTTTTCGAAAAGAGTCTGCACATCGGCCCCTTTCCGCAGGGCCTCGTACAGGATGAACTGCCGTTCGCTGGACGGGTGCTTGAGCAGGGCCATGAGCTCGTCCAGGGATTTTGAGTTGAAATCCCTGGCAAATCCCAGCCCGTAGCGTCCGATCTCCAGCGAGCGGATGGCTTTCTGCAGGGCTTCCTTGTAGTTTTTCCCGATGCTCATCACTTCCCCCACGGCCTGCATCTGCGTGCCGAGCTTGTCTTCCAGGTTTTCGAATTTCTCGAAGGCCCAGCGGGCGAATTTCACGACCACGTAATCCCCGGAAGGGGTGTATTTCTCAAGCGTCCCGTCCCGCCAGTACGGGATCTCGTCCATGGTGAGTCCCCCGGCCAGCA
>CAZVLG010000484.1:0-7169 GCA_964627835.1 uncultured Bacteroides sp. | reverse complement strand
CCTGACGCAGGGGGCCAATCCAATGTTCGAGATACTGGTCACCCACGACCCGGAACTTGACGGGCTCCGGGATACCCCGGGCCGCGAATACATGGCCATACCACAGCGGGAACTGGATGTGAACCCGAATATGAAGCAAAGCCCTTACTGGTAGAATGATCCCTTAACCAATTAAAATACATTACATGAAATTTCGATTGAATGCAACTGCCATATTCGCGATCCTGCTGCTGGGTTTCGTATGCAGCTCTAATGCACAGAATGCGAGGATAAAGATCGACCTGGACCGAACCATCGGGGAGGTTAACAAGCTGATCTACGGGAACTTCGTGGAACATCTTGGACGCTGCGTATACGGCGGTATCTGGGACCCGGGATCGGAGCTTTCGGATGAGGACGGGTTCCGGAAGGATGTCCTGGAAGCCGTCAGGGGACTCAATGTGAGCATCGCCAGGTATCCGGGCGGGAATTTTGTTTCCAATTATCACTGGCTGGATGGAGTGGGACCCGAAAACGCAAGGGTCCCGCGTATGGAACTTGCCTGGGCCAGAATGGAAACCAACCAGTTCGGCACCAATGAATTCATTGAGTTTGCCCGGAAGATCGGGACCGAGCCCTATTTTTCCGTGAATATGGGCACCGGTACCATTGAAGAGGCCCAGCGATGGGTGGAATACTGCAATGTGAAAGAGGGTCCCTACTATGCAGAACTGCGCAAACAGCACGGTTACCCGGAGCCACATAACGTGAAATACTGGAGCCTGGGCAACGAAATGGACGGATTCTGGCAGATGGGGCACCTGAATGCCGAGGATTACTGCAAAAAAGCCCGGGAGGCGGCCAAGCTGATGAGGCTGACCTCCCCCGGTATCAAACTGATAGCAGCGGGTTCATCCAATTACCGCCCGAACGCCGATCCTGATGAGTGGAACAGCACCATCCTGCGGGAATTAAGGGATGTGGTGGACTATATTGCACTGCACATCTACGTGGGCAACCCGGGCGACAATTATTACAATTTCCTGTCCACACCCCTGGTGCTGGAACAGCGTACGAACATTGTACGGGGCATGATCTACGAGGAAATGCAGAAGGCCAGCCGCCGGGGCCGGGATCCCATATACATAGCATGGGATGAATACAATGTCTGGTACAGGGCCCGGGCCGGGGAATCCATGCGAGGAACCAGGGCCCTCGAGGAGCATTACAACCTGGAGGATGCCCTGGTCATTGCCGGCTTCCTGAATGCGTTCATTCGCAACGCCGATATCGTGAAAATGGCCAATATGGCCCAGCTTGTCAATGTTATTGCGCCCATTTTCACCAACGAGACGGGGATGTACAAACAGACCATTTATTATCCCCTTGAATTATTTGCCAGTCATGTGCACGGTACCTCCCTCGATGTGTTCGTCGATTGCGATACTTACGATACGGAGCGGTTCTTTATCGGGCTGGGCGAATCCACCACCCGGCAAAAGGATGTGCCTTACCTGGATGTATCGGCCACCTGTAAGGGTGATGAAGTAGTCATTGCCGTGGTGAACCGGCATAAGGATGAGGCGATACGGACCGATATTATTTCACAGAAAGGGGAATTCACCGGTGCATTCGAGGTATTCGAAGTCAACGGACCGGATGTTAAATCGACCAACGATTTTAACAAGAATGAAGTCAAGACGGTAAAAAAGGAGGCGATTAAAACAGGGGATACATCCTTTACCTATACGTTCCCACCACATTCACTCACGCTGTTAAAAGGTAAAATAAAGGACTGAACCTAATCCAATATCTATGAATCGTTCGATTTTTTCCTTAACCGGCACCTTGCTTCTCCTGGCAGCCGGCAGCATGTGCCATGCCCAGTCCCCGGAAAAGAATTCATCGGCCAGCATGGTCATTAATGCCGACCTCGGTGAGGATGTGATCAGCCGGCACATCTACGGCCATTTCTCCGAGCACCTGGGGCATTGCATCTATGGAGGCTACTGGGTTGGCGAGGGATCTGCGATCCCCAATACCCGGGGCATCCGGAACGACGTGGTGGAGGCACTCAAAAAAACGGCCATCCCCAACCTCCGCTGGCCCGGAGGCTGCTTCGCAGACGAGTACCACTGGATGGACGGGATCGGTCCCCGGGAGCAACGCCCGAAAATGGTCAATACACACTGGGGCGGGGTGACCGAAGACAACAGCTTCGGGACCCACGAATTCCTGGATCTCTGCGAGCAACTCAACACCGAACCCTATATCTGCGGAAATGTTGGCAGCGGCTCGGTGGAGGAAATGTCAAAATGGGTGGAGTATGTCAATTTCGACGGGATCAGTCCCATGGCGGACCTTCGCCGTGCCAACGGAAGGGAGGAACCATGGAATGTAAAATTCTGGGGTGTCGGGAACGAGAACTGGGGATGCGGGGGCCATATGAGCGCTGAATTCTATGCAGACCAGTACCGCAGGTATGCAACCTTTTGCCGCAACTACGGGGATAACCGCCTGCTGAAGATCGCAGGGGGGGCCAATACGACCGATTATCACTGGACGGAAACGCTTATGGCGGAGGTTCCCCGATGGTTGATGTACGGGATATCGCTTCATTATTATACGACGGACTGGTTCAATAAGGGTTCTGCAACGGAGTTTGGCGAAGCCGAATATTTCGACATCCTGAAACGCTGCCTGAACATCGAGGATGCGCTTGACCGCCACATCACCATCATGGACCGGTACGACCCGGAAAAGAGGGTGGCCCTGATCGTGGACGAATGGGGCACCTGGCACCAGGTGGAGCCGGGCACCAACCCGGGCTTCCTGTTCCAGCAGAATACCCTGAGGGATGCCATGGTGGCCGCCCTTTCGCTGAATTATTTTAATGAACGCTGCGAGCGGATAAAGATGGCCAACATCGCCCAGACCGTGAACGTATTGCAGGCCCTGATCTTCACGGAGGAAGAGAAAATGCTGCTCACGCCCACCTATCATGTCTTCGAGATGTATCGGGTCCACCATGACGCAACCCTGCTGCCCCTTTCCCTGGAATCACCGGATTATGAATTCAATGACATGAAACTGGCCATGATCAGCGCCTCGGCTTCAAGATCGGAAGACGGGACCATTCATCTGTCCATAGTAAATATTGACCCAAACAAGGGCGCCGATCTCAGCATAGAACTGCGGGGCACCGATGCCGCGACCGTTACGGGCCGGATCCTGACTTCGGATAAGATAAATGATTTTAATACCTTTAATGAACCGGAGCTGGTACGGCCTGCCGTTTTCAGGGACGCTTCCATCAAGAAGGGTGTCATGCAGGCCAGCCTGCCGGCGAAATCCATTGTTGTTCTGGAAATAAAATAACCATGAAAACCAAGCCGTTGAAAACCGCCATGCCGTTCATTGCAGTTGCCTTACTCTTTCTTTCCCTGTACAGTCCCGCCCAGGTCTCCGATATCCGGGTACACGACCCTGTCATGGCCAGGCAGGACGGCACCTACTACCTGTTCTGCACAGGTTTCGGTATCTCTGTCTATGCTTCAACGGACCTGCAGAACTGGGAGCGCCTGAAACCCGTATTTGAAAATCCCCCGCAATGGGCCGTAGATGCCGTTAAGGGTTTTAGGGGACATATATGGGCGCCGGATATCTCCTTCCGCAACGGTAAATATTACCTGTACTATTCCGTTTCCGCCTTCGGGAAGAATACATCGTGCATCGGGCTGGCAACGAATACTACGCTGGACCCGAACGACCCGGAATTCAAATGGGAGGATCACGGGAAGGTCGTCGAGTCGGTCCCCGGCCGTGACCTCTGGAACGCCATCGATCCCAACCTGATCGTTGATGAGGAAGGAACACCCTGGCTGACCTTCGGGTCCTTCTGGAGGGGAATGAAGCTGTTCCGCCTGAACGAGGAACAAAGCGCCCCGGCCGAACCCCAGGAATGGCACACGGTGGCCGCCCGGCCAAGGGATTATTATACGGAGGATAACCTTGCGGGGGAAGGCGCCATAGAGGCCCCGTTCATTTTCCGGAAGAACGGCTATTACTACCTTTTCGTATCGTACGATTATTGTTGCAGGGGACTCGAAAGCAACTATAAGATCATGGTAGGCCGGTCCGAAAAAGTCACCGGCCCCTACCTTGACAAGCGCGGCCGCAATATGGTGCATGGAGGCGCCAGCCTGGTGCTGGAAGGCAACAAGGACTGGCCGGGTGTTGGCCATAATTCGGTATATACCTTTGACGGCAAGGATTACCTGGTATACCACGGGTACGATGCTGCGGAGAACGGCCGTTCGAAACTGATCATCAATGAATTATCCTGGGATGAGGAGGGATGGCCACTTGTTCCGCAGGCAGAGTCCGTAACCGAAATCACGGAGCAATGAGAAAACCTGCCGGCATCCGGTTCCTGGCTCTCACCCTCATTTGTACCGCATGCAGTACGCCGCCGTCTTCCAGGATTCAGGACGAAGGGGCGGGCGTGATCGGATTCCGTTGCCTACCCTTCGATCTGGATGAGGTCCGGCTTCTTGAGGGACCCTTCCTGCATGCCACCGAACTGAACAGCCAATCCCTTCTGAAGTATGAGCCCGACCGCCTGCTGGCGAAATTCAGGACGGAAGCGGGACTCGAACCACGGGCCGAACATTATCACGGATGGGAGGATGCGACCATCGCGGGACACAGCCTGGGACATTACCTGAGCGCCTGCGCACTGATGTATGCAACTACGGCGGACACCCAATTTCTTGACCTGGTGGATTATATGGTGAACGAACTGGCCGCGTGCCAGGCGGCTACCGGGAATGGATACATCGGGGCCATCCCGGGCGGGCAGCGCATCCTTGAGGAGGAAGTTGCCCGGGGAGAAATCCGTGCAGCACCCTTCGACTTGAACGGGATCTGGGTGCCTTTCTATTCGATGCACAAGATCATGGCCGGACTCCGGGATGCTTACCATTTATGTGATAACAAAGAGGCGCTGGAAGTTGAACGGGGCCTGGGCGACTGGCTTTCCGGGATCCTTGCCGGGCTTTCGGAGGAGCAGATGCAGGAGATCCTGGCCTGCGAGCACGGCGGCATAAACGAAGTGCTGGCCGACCTGTACGCGGATACGGGGGACAGGGCCTACCTGGAGCTGTCCCGCCGCTTCCACCACCGGGCCATCCTGGACCCGCTCTCCCGGGAGGAAGACATCCTGCCCGGCAAACACGGCAATACCCAGATCCCGAAACTGATCGGCCTGGCCAGGCGCTACGAACTGACCGGCGATACCACCGACCGGAAAACCGCAACATTTTTCTGGGACCGGGTCGTCAACCACCACTCCTTTGTCAACGGCTCCCATGGCAACCACGAACATTTCGGGCCACCTGACCAGCTCAGCAACAAGCTGAGCAGCAACACCTCCGAGTCCTGCAATGTATACAACATGCTGAAGCTATCCGAACACCTGTTTGAATGGGACGCCTCCCCGGAAGTGGCCGATTTTTACGAACGGGCACTGGTCAACCACATCCTCTCCTCCCAGCACCCGGAAGACGGCCGTGTCATGTATTTCCACTCCCTGCAGATGGGGGGACATAAATTTTACCAGGATCCCAACTGGTTTACCTGCTGCGTGGGTACCGGCATGGAGAACCATTCCCAGTACGGCAGGGCCATATTCTACCGCTCCGAAGACGAACTTTTCATCAGCCAGTTTATCGCCGCGGAGCTTAACTGGGCGGACAGGGGACTCATACTCAGGCAGGTCACGGGTTTCCCGGAAGAGCAGGGAAGCACATTGGAGTTCAAGCTTGAAGATCCCGTTAAACTTACACTCAGGATACGAAGGCCAGCCTGGGCCGCAAGGGGTTATGCGGTCATGGTGAACGGTAAAAAGGTCCGGGTCCGGGAGAAACCCGGTTCCTTCCTGGCCATCCGCCGCACCTGGCGGGACGGCGACCGGGTGGAGGTGAAAATGCCCTTCTCGCTGAGGCTGGAGCCCATGCCGGATAACCCGGACCGGGTGGCCATATGCTACGGGCCCCTGGTGATGGCCGCTGATCTGGGACCGGCAGACGATCCGCTGGCCGGAGACCCCCTGTATGTTCCCGGCCTGGTCACGGACGAACGGGATCCCGAAGCATGGCTGATACCGGATGAAAAGGAGACAAATGTTTTCCGTACCCATGACATTGGGAAACCCCTGGACGTCACCCTGCGGCCCCTCTACCGGGTCCACGACCGGAACTATACGGTTTATTTTGACCTGTACAGCCAGGAAAAATGGGAAGCACATCTGCTGGATGTTGAAACCTGGCAGGAGGAGAGGGCCAGGCTGGACAGCCTGACCATCGATTACGTTGTGCCCGCGTCCGGCCACGAAACACAGGACCATCATTTCCGGGTGGAGCGGCCGGGATTTTATGAGTTCAACGGGCAGAACGCGGTGGAGTCCCGTTTCGGATGGTTCTCCTGGGACCTGGCCGTTGAGAGGGGGAAACCTGCAGGCCTGGTGGTCGAGTACTGGGGAGGGTTCCTGGGGCCGCGTGGTTTTGAGATCCGGGTGAATGGAGAAATCCTTGCTACGGAGGATTTCTCCGGCCTGGAGGAAAACGAGCACCGGGAGATCCGCTATCCCATTCCTGCGAACCTCACCTCAAGGGGTGTGGTGACCGTACGCTTCGACTCGGGCGGAGACCATTTTGCAGGACCCGTATTCAGCGTCCGGACGGTTCGCACCGACGCGACGCACCCCTGAGATACCACGGAGAAAAACTCTGTCCGGGTACTAATACATTACTAAAATAAGCCGATGGCAACCTTTTATGATCCCTTTGAATCCACCAATCAATAAATCCCCTAATCAAACCAAAATGAAAAGCCTGTTGAATTTCATTTTGCTGACCATCCTGATCAGCGCATGCGTTGCACCCGGTACCTGGAGTACATCCGGATCGACGGGGCCGGCCACAGCATTGCCTACTCGGAAAACCTGGAGATCACCAAACCCGCCATGGACGCGTTTTTCGAACGCACCCTGAAGCCCGGCCGTTAAGCCAATCAACACCTAAAAAATCCATCATGCCAGAACCACCTTCATCCCGTAAACCAGCCCGGATACCCGGACCACATCTTTCGATGAAAATTGCGGTTCTTCTGCTGCCGATATTCCTGCTGGC
>CAZVLG010000483.1:0-1794 GCA_964627835.1 uncultured Bacteroides sp. | reverse complement strand
CCCAGGGCGTAGGAAACACTCAGGGGAGAGATCATGATATTTTCCTCGGCGCTGAGGGAACAAACCTCCCTGAACAGCTCAAAGGCGAATTGCTGGCCGGCCTCGATGATCTCGGCAGATTTCTTGCGCAGTATGATCTTTGAGGGTTCCGGCTGCACCGTGTCGGATTTTTCACATGCTGGAATTACTGACAGCGCAAGCAGGATCATTAACAGGCGGGAAGTCAGGGTTTTCATCGGTTCAGGGTTTTACAGTGATTTGAAAACGGAACAGTTTCGCTCTCACTCGATCCCATGGAATCAAACTTTTCCGTTTATAAGAATTTCAAAAATCATGCCTTTATCATGGAAATTGCATATTGGAATGTAATAACAGATTTGCGTCAATATAAAGATGCAATATGACGGAAAGAGGTTGCGTATTCCAGGATTGTCCCGGGCTGCTGCAAGCGGGATCAGTCAATCCCAAACTTTTTCTGTATCTGTTCCAGGGAAATTCCTTTGGTTTCGGGCATGATAAGGATGACCCATATCAACTGGCCGATCATGCAGAGGGTATAGAAAGCGAATGCATGTGCCCCTGAAAATTCCGCGATCAAAGGGAAGGTCCATGAAACGGCGGCAGCCATGAACCAGTGGGTGAATGTGCCGAGGGACTGGCCCCGGGCGCGCACCCTGTTGGGGAACACCTCGCTGATGAAGACCCAGATAACGGTACCCTGGCCAAAGGAATGGGAAGCGATGAAAACAACCAGGCTGATCAGCACGACAATGCTTCCGTTATGGCTGAAATCAGTTCCCTGAACATAAAAGGTCAGGGCCGTGGTACCCAGGCTGATGATATAGCCAATGGATCCGATGATCATCAGTTTTTTACGGCCCAGATGATCTATAATGGACATGGCAAACATGGTAAATATCACCATGCTTGCCCCGATGACCACCGATTGCAGAAGGGCAGATTCCGTGCCTGCCCCGGCCATTGCGAAGATATGCGGCGCATAGTAAAGGACGGCGTTGATCCCGGAAAGCTGGTTAAATATGGCGATGATTACCGCCAGGAAGATGGGACGGAGATACTTTTTCTGAAACAGGGGTTCTTTGAAGGTCCGGCCCCCGTCAGAAAAAGAATTTTTGATCTCGGCAATTTCCGTTTCGAGCTCCCCGGCAGGGGTGCCGCATTTCAGGAGGATGGCAGCGGCCTCGTCATTGCGTCCCCTGCCAATGAGCCAGCGGGGACTGTTGGGTATGAGAAACAGGAGCATAAAGAAGATCCCCGCAGGGAACGCTTCGACGCCGAACATCCAGCGCCATTCTGCGGGACCGAGCTGGAGCCTGGAGATAAGGTAATTGGAAAAAAAGGCAAGGGAGATCCCGAAGACTATATTGAATTGCGTGACGGCCACCATGCGGCCACGCAGCCTGGCGGGTGAGATTTCAGCAATATACATGGGTGATACCACCGAAGAGCCCCCCACAGCAAGTCCGCCGAGAAACCGGAAGATCAGGAAAAACAGCCAGTCATGGGCCAGGGCACACCCGATGGCCGAAACAAGGTATAACAGGGCCAGTATGAACAGTACATTCCGGCGGCCCATCAGGTCAGCCGGTTTCCCTACCAGGATCGCACCCAGGATGGTCCCGATAAGGGCGCTGGCAACGGTAAATCCAAGCGTGAACGGGGAAAGGTCAAAAACATCCTGGAGCCAGCCGGTCGTTCCGGAAATCACTGCGGTGTCAAAACCGAACAGGAGGCCTCCGAGAGCTGCAATCAGCGTAAAAGGGAGCAGGGACG
>CAZVLG010000482.1:0-1611 GCA_964627835.1 uncultured Bacteroides sp. | reverse complement strand
GCTCTCGAATCAGTTCAGTGTGGGACTTGCACGTATGGCAAGGACCATTCGGGAAAGAATGAATGTACGTGACAATGAAGTGTTTACCCCCGTTGACCTGATCAACTCGAAGACCCTGTCTTCCGTGATCAATTCCTTTTTCGGGACCAACCAGCTGTCACAGTTCATGGACCAGACCAACCCGCTTGCCGAGATGACTCATAAACGCCGGATGTCGGCACTGGGTCCCGGCGGACTCTCAAGGGAGCGTGCAGGATTCGAGGTAAGGGACGTTCACTATACCCACTACGGCAGGCTATGCCCGATCGAAACACCCGAGGGACCGAATATCGGACTGATCTCTTCGCTCTGTGTTTATGCCAAGATCAATAACCTCGGATTTATCGAGACCCCCTACCGGAAGGTAATGGAGGGCCAGGTGGACCTCAGCAACGGCGGTGTTGTGTTCCTGAGTGCGGAAGAGGAGGAATCCAAGATGATCGCGCAGGCCAATGCCCCGATCCAGGATGACGGTAAATTCGTGAATCCCAGGGTCAAGGCCCGTTATGACGCGGACTACCCGCTGGCCGAAACCCAGACGGTGGACCTTATGGACGTGGCACCTAACCAGATTGCTTCCATTGCGGCTTCACTGATCCCCTTCCTCGAGCATGACGATGCGAACCGTGCCCTGATGGGATCAAACATGATGCGGCAGGCCGTTCCCCTGGTCCGGCCGGAAGCTCCCATTGTCGGCACAGGCATTGAATCGCTCGTAGCGAAGGATTCCAGGCTGCTGGTGGTGGCCGAAGGCAACGGTGTGGTGGAGTTTGTGGATTCCAACGAGATTGTTATCCGCTACATCCGCAGCGAGGAGGAGAAATTTGTCAGATTCGACGACGAAGTCAAAAGATATAAGCTTCCCAAATACAGGAAGACGAACCAGAACACCTGTGTGAACCTGACCCCGATCGTTAAGAAGGGGGATAAGGTTAAGATGGGACAGATCCTGACCCACGGGTATGCCACCGATCATGGTGAGCTGGCTCTCGGCAGGAACCTGATGGTCGCCTTTATGCCCTGGAAAGGATACAACTTCGAGGATGCCATAGTGATCTCCGACCGGGTGGTGCGTGACGATGTCTTCACATCCATCCACATCGAGGAATACCTGCTCGAGGTTCGGGACACCAAGCGGGGACTGGAAGAGCTTACCTCGGATATTCCGAACGTCAGCGAAGAAGCCACCCGGAACCTGGATGAGAACGGGCTTATCCGGATCGGCGCCCATGTTGAACCCGGCGATATCCTGATCGGCAAGATCACACCCAAGGGAGAATCCGATCCCTCACCGGAGGAGAAGCTCCTGCGTGCCATTTTCGGGGATAAGGCCGGCGATGTTAAAGACGCCTCACTGAAGGCACCCCCTTCGCTGGAGGGTGTTGTGATCGATAAGAAACTGTTCTCCCGTTCGATGAAAGACAGGAAATTCAAGCAGGCATCCAAGCCCATCCTGGATAAGATCGAAGAGGAATTCAACAGCAAGATCGACGAATTGAAGGCAAAACTGATCGAAAAACTCTTTGCCATCGTGAATGGCAAGACCTCACAGGGGGTGAAAGATTACCTGAA
>CAZVLG010000481.1:0-20108 GCA_964627835.1 uncultured Bacteroides sp. | reverse complement strand
GCAGGGCGATGGCAACGACGGCAGGGGTCAATTCAATGCTTTTCCTGCTGAATCATTCACTAACGCTGGAGCCGCGACTGGGAATCGATTACCGGTTCCTGGATGAGAATTCCATCAGCATCGCCTACGGGAACCACGGGCAGATCGAACCGCTTCCGGCCTATTTCTACTGTGAGTACCCGGCTCCGGGTGTTTACCGCCAGCCCAACCTGGACCTCTCCCCAACCCGTTCGCACCATTTTGTAATGGGTTACAAACGCCTTATCATCAAGGACCTGCGGCTCAATTTCGAGACCTATTACCAGCACCTGTACAATGTGCCGGTCAGCCCCGGCGGGATCTATTCCATGATCAATTTCAAAAACGAATACCTGTTCAAAGATTCTTTGGTGAACAGCGGTACGGGCAGGAATTTGGGATTTGACCTGACCCTGGAGAAGTACCTGACCCAACATTATTATTTCCTGGTGACCGGTTCACTGTTCGACTCGAAATACAGGGGCGGGGACGGCCGGATGTACAATACCCGCTGGGATTACGGATTTGTGGCCAATCTCCTGGGGGGAAAGGAATTTATCCTGGGGAAGGACCGGTCAAAGATCCTGGGGATCAATGCCAGGGTGGCCTGCCAGGGCGGGGAAAGGACCCACCCGGTGGATGAGGAGGCCTCCAGGGAGCAGCAAAGGGTGGTCTATGATCTGACACGTGCCTGGGAAAGCCGTTTCCCCAACACCTTCTTTATCGATTTCACGGCCACATTAAGGATCAACAGACCACGGTGCGCCTCCGTCTGGGGTGTGCAGATCAAGAACCTCCTGCTGGAAAAATCCATCTACGAGCATGAATTCAATACGGAAACCCAGGCCGTGGAGGTCCGTGGAGAAGGATTCATTTTTCCCAATATAAGCTACAAGATTGAGTTCTGACAAGAGGACATGCCATTGTCCGGCTTATCATTGATTTTTGGGCCCTGGCATTTTCACCAAGAAGACCTCAACCAATCATGAGGGTTACCTGCTCCGGATCTCCCTGCGCATGAAGGAGAGGTAGGAGAGCAGGAAGCAGAGCAGGGTCAGGGCGATCAGGCCGGTCAGCTGGGGCCATACGATCAGCAGGCTCTGTCCCACCGGCAGGGGACCCGGAATGGCCCCGTGCAATTGCTCCATGGTCAGGGGACCGATGCTGCGGACAGACGGCATCAGCAAAGAGGAGGTGATCTCGCTGAAAAGCTCGCTGGGCATGATCTGTACCATCAGGAATTTCAGTTTCTGGTAAATGTAGACCGCCTGTGGAGCGGCGAAGTCGCCCGGTTCCAGTCCCTTCAGTACCAGGTCCACGATCAGCGGGTAGAATACCGTGAAGAAGAGCCAGACAGCAATGCCCGCCAGGGCCGCGGTGGCAGCCTGCCTGAACCGCACCGAGAAAAGTATGGAGAGGTTCAGCCAGAAAGCCACATAGACGATACTGAGGAGCGTGTAAAGGATGATGCGCAGGAACTCCTCCGCGGTGGGAGGGATACCCAGGGCGATCAGTCCCGTCCCGATCACCAGGAAGGTGAGGACGAAGAACATGAAGCTGACGAAAATCAGTCCGGCCGTGAATTTTGAATTCAGCACGTAATCACGGGGCACAGGCTGTGCCAGTATGCGGCTCAGGGTTCCCCGGCTCTGCTCGGAATTGATGGCATCAAAACCAAGGCTAATGCCCAGCAGCGGACCCAGGAAGCTTACGAATACAAAGAAAGAGGGGAGGGTGCCATCCGACACCGTGAACAGGTTCAGGAAAAAGAACTCGCTGTCGCCACTGCTCTTGCTGATGGCTTCGGTGAAATTGGAAAGGGAACTGTAGAGTGACCCGAGGCAGGTAAGTACAACGATGGAAAGCAGGATGATGGCGCGCCAGCTGCGGGTGTGATCACCGATCTCCTTCTGCACCATGGCCCAGAAAGGCCGGAGAGACGCCGTATGGTTACTCCCCTGTTGCGGTTGGTTGCTCTTCTTGATCATTGGTTTCCCCCTGAAAATACCGGTAATAGATTTCATCCAGTCCGTATACCTTCCTGTTGAGGTGATTCAGCCCGAATCCCGAATCCAGAACGATGCGCGAAATCACGGGACCCACCTCACGGTCGCTCTCCACCAGGAAATGGTTGCCATCCCTTCGTACCTGGACAACCCCGCCGACCTGTTCAAGTGCTTTCTGCAGATCCGCATAAGAGGTGTCCGGGCTCCCGGGACCGGAACCGGGCTCACCCGGTCCTGTCAGTTCCAGTTCGACGGTCATTTTGCTTTCCGGGAACAGCTGCTTTGACAGGGATCCGATATCCCCCACCGCCAGCAGCCGGCCTTTCACGAAGATGCCCACCCGGTCGCACACCTGCTGCACCTGGTGTAACTGGTGCGATGAGAACAGGACAGTTAGCCCCTCCTCCCTGCTCAGCTGCACGATGAGCTCCAGGAAATCCTTGATCCCCGAAGGGTCAATTCCCTGGGTGGGTTCGTCCAGGATGATCACCTCAGGATGTTTGATAAGCACATCTGCAAGTCCCAGCCTCTGACGCATCCCCCTGGAATATTTTCCGGCCTTTTTATGTTTCTCCTCTTCCAGCCCGACCCTCTGAAGCAGGCTTTCTGCACGGGACATGGCCTCACTGCCGGGGATCTGATTCAGCCGGGCGGTATAGAGCAGATTATCAAGCCCCGTAAGGTCATCATAGAATCCCACGTCTTCCGGCAGGTATCCGGCCCTGCGTTTCACCCGGATGGGATCCTTCACCGGGTCCATGCCACCCACCTTCATTCTTCCCGAATCCGGTTCGGTAAGTCCCAGCAGCATCAGGATGGTGGTTGATTTACCGGCGCCGTTGGGACCCAGCAGTCCGAAGATCTCTCCTTTCCCGATGGAGAGGTCCAGGCTGCTGACAACTGTTTGCTCACCGTATTTTTTGGTAAGCCCGGTTATTTCAATCACCTTTTCCATCGTCTACCTCCTGCCGTATTTTCGGAACAGATAAAAGACAAGCGCGATGGTGGCAATGATAATCAGGATCCCGACCCAGCCCCACAGGAGTGGAGTTTTTACCGATATCCGCAAGGAAGCCTCGGAAGAGGTCTCCTGGGTGCGTGCGGTGATCCTGGTTACATAATCTCCCGGGATGGCACGTTCGTCCGCAGTGATCGTTGCGGTTACCTGGGCGTTCTCGCCTGCGGCCAGGCGGGGAATGGTATCGGGCGAGATATCCACTTCCCAGTTTCTGGGTTTGGATGACTGAAAGATCACATTCTTCAGTTCAGCCGTTCCGGTGTTCTGTACGATCATCTCGATCTGCTTATCCTTGCCCGCCGTGGTCCTGGCACTGAGCAAACCGGAGGGGGTGGTCACCTCCAGATCGTAGGAGCCCGTGACCACCACTTCCAGGGCCAGTTCGGCGGAAGTGGCACTGTTGGCAGCCTGGACGGGGATCCGGTAGGTCCCCGCTTCCACCTGGTAAGGGGGGGTGATCTCCACAGAGACCGTCTGGGTCTGTCCCGGCTCGACTTCCACGGCTGTAGCCTGTTTGTAATTGGGCTTGAAAACTACCTGCCATCCCCTGGGTGGATCCGCCCTCAGCGAGTACATCTGTTTCTCCCCGGTCCGGTTGGTCAGCTTGGTGGAGAAGGTGAAACTGGTTTCTGCATGCCCTTCCATGTTCGCCTGGTCGGAAGTGAATTCTGTCTTGAAGGTTCCCTGCTCCGATACACGGACCACCATGGTCAGGGACCGGTTGCCTGCCACAAGCCTGAAGGAGTGGTTCCCCCGGTTCACCTGCATGGGCACCTCCACCTGGAGGGCGACTGTCTTTTTCTCCCCCGGAAGGACCGAGATCTGCCTGATCACATAGCCGCCGGCTTTCAGGGTGGCATTCCAGCCCCGCGGCAATCCCGACAGGAAGAGGTCCAGAGCCTCCACCCCGGTTCCGTCATTTTTCACATCAATGGTATAATCGATGGTTTCACCCGGCGGCACCGAGATGCTGGTGTAGGGAGTGTAAAGGATGACCTGGGCCGCTGATCCCGCGGTCAGCCCGACAGATAAAACCACCGCGAGAAACAGTAATTTGAATGGATCCGTACTGGTAGACATATGATAACCTCCTAATTTAAAAATGAACCATAGCACGGACGGCTAAATTATGAGATAGGAGGAAAATCTAAAAGTTAAAAAATGTCAAAATTTGGTATCTGATCAATTTTAGAAATCGGGTTATGCCGGACTCAGTGATAAACCAGTATCCTTCCCGCCTGGCTTCCCCCTTCGAAACGCATCCTGTACAGGTAGAGTCCCGGCGGATGGTTCATGCTTTGCCATTCGACCATGTGACTTCCGGCAGCCATGTACCTGTTTTCCAGTACATCAACAACCATATCATGCGCATTGATCACTTCGATATAAACCCGGCCGGGCCGGTCGGTCCGGAAAGGGATCGTCGTCTTCCACTTCACCGGGTTGGGGTAGTTCTCACCCAGCTTGAACGCCAGTTTCGGGGTGCTGATCGTACGGGTGCCGGTCGCTTCATATTCGCAGGGTTCATCCACCATGTGCCAGTAAGGTTCTGAGCCGCCATCGTAATCCCTCTGCAAATAGTATGTTTTTAAGGGTGTGCGTTCAAAATCCGTCAGCTGTGCGAGTGTTGCGCCACTTTCTGCGTCCCAGCTGTACAAAGGTATGTTGGAAGGATTGAAACGGGTGATCATCCCCCGGTCCATGGCCATGTGGAACAGGCCGAAGTTCCCCGGTTCATGTCCCGCCAGCCAGTGACCGATAATATCAACATAGAATGCATTCATGCCGAAGATGATATAGTTGCACATGTAATCAGTGGCAATACCCTCCCCGCCGGGGCCATCCATGAAGTTGCCGTCCCTGCCGTAGATGCCTTCGATCACGTGAAGTCCTGCCCGGGTAACTGAATTGTTGTCAAGGCACCTGGTTGCCCAGGTTTCCATCCAGAGTCCCCCTGAATTGCCCGGCCTGTCCCAGCGGGGAACCCCTTCAGCCACCCTCCTGTTGTAATTCGCCAGGATGCGGTCGAATGCATCCGCACGGTAATCCGAGGAGATGATATCCAGATGTGTTCCGTACCGGCGGCAATGCTCCTGGTAGTTCATGGCAATGGTGCCCTGGAGGTTCTTGGCGCAAAGGGTGATCCCCATCCCGTGTGCCTTCAGTTTTGATACATTCATGAGCCATGAATCGGGGGAGTTCACGGGCCACAGGTAAGGGATCCGGTTGAAATAGACACCTTCCGGGACATCCATCCACTGGATCTGTTCAGGCGGAAGCCTGTAATAAGGGTTATTGATGCCCGCAAGATCTATCCCGGTCCGTTCGGCCATGGCCGTATACCCGCCATCCTCAAAGTCCGACGGGCAGTTGACCTCCCTTATGTACATCTGCGATCCGGGGATGGACAGGTCGGTCATGCTTTCAATGATCCCCTCCATGAAACTGGAATCCGTCACGATCCCCATGGAACGCTCAACAGTGTATTCCGGATGATTCACAGACCGGCAGGTCAGGTTGGGTTTGAAAACAATTTTATGGGTAAGCGGAACGCCCCCTGCAGGGTCATCCGTCAGCCCGAGTACCGAGTCTGCAAAAGCACGTCCGGCTTCTTTGATGGCCGTACCATTGGTCTTGACATCCACACTGGTCCTCATGATAAATACCGCATCCGGGTTGTCCTGTACAAAGGGATGAACGCCGAACAGGCCGGCTTCAGCCTTCCCTGCCATGGCCTTCAGGGGATTTGCCAGCAATCCCGTCCCCGCAACAAAGGAATAACGGATAAAAGATCGTCTGTCAAGGTTCATGGCATGGATCGGAATAAGGATATTGACTCTCCTCGCAGCAAGCTGCGAGGAACCTTTAGCTAGACGAAGTCAATCATCGATTAATTTCTTATTTTAATTGTGCTCGCTAACCCCGAAGTAGACCTTCGGGGAATGCGCTCGCGTAATTCAATTCCCAATATACGCAATATTTTACGGCTTTTCTGCTGATGACCCCGGGTGGATCACTGCACAGCCAGTTACAGGGCAGCCACAGCATCATCATTGACGGGCAGATTGTTTTTCCGTATCCGTGTTATCCCCTATGAGATTCCGGAATGAAACATGCCCTGAAGCCGGAGTGATGTTCAGGTAGTCAGGATAGGATCTCACTGCAATGGAGAATACCATGATAGAATCCCAGTTGAAACCGGCCGGGAAAGATATCTACAACATTGAAGCTCCTCGGAGCAAGCTCCGAGGAACCTTTAGACGAAGTCAATCTTCGATCCATAAATTATTTTATTTGTGCTCGCTTACCCCTCAGCAAGCAGCGGGGACTGTCCGAGCGGAATTCAACCTGCCAAACTTGAAAATTCCAATCACAGCTTGGATATTTCAAGTTAATAATTATATCTTTGTGGGATGGTCGAACGACAAAGAGAGATTGATCATATCAGGAAACTGCAATCGGTCTTCCGTGTAACAGCAATTCTGGGAGCGAGACAGACAGGGAAAACCACCCTTGTGAAGCAGCTTGACGCGGATCACTATTTCGACCTGGAGAACCCGGCTGACCTTACAGCCCTTGATAATCCGATTCTTGCCCTTGGAGACCTGACCGGTACCATAGTCATTGATGAGATCCAGAGGAGACCGGAACTGTTCCCGATCCTGCGCTACCTCACAGATAATCGCCCCCGCCAGAACTTTATCATCCTTGGAAGCGCTTCAAGGGACCTGATCCGGCAAAGCAGTGAATCCCTTGCCGGAAGGATCGGTTTTCATTATTTGTATGGGTTCAACCTGGCTGAAACGGGAGGAGGTTCAATGGATAACCTGTGGGTACGCGGAGGGCTCCCAAGGGCCTTCCTTGCAGATAACGATGAAGAGAGTATGCTCTGGAGACAAAACTATATTGCTACATTCCTGGAAAGAGACATCCCCCAACTCGGGATCGGCATTCCTGCCCGGACCCTGCGAAGGTTCTGGTTGATGCTCAGCAATTATAATGCGCAGATCATCAATTTCTCCGAGTTGGCAAGGTCATTCGGTATTTCTGACACTACCGTCCGTAATTACATCGATCTGCTCGAGGGGACCTTTATGATCAATCTCCTGAGACCGTATTTCAAGAATATCGGGAAGAGACTGGTAAAAAGCCCAAAGTTATATTTCAATGACACAGGCATTTTTCATTCCCTGTTATCGTTGAACAATAAAGAACAACTCATGACCCACCACAAACTGGGCGCATCATGGGAATGCTTTGCTCTGTTCAACGCCATCCGGATACTGGACCTGAAGCAGGAAGAAACCTTCTTCTATGCCACCCATTCAGGTGCCGAAATAGACCTGTTCTTTGTGAAGCATGGCAAGAACTGGGGCATTGAATTCAAATACCAGGACGCCCCCGGTTTGACACGGTCGCTCCTTTCCAGCATGAAAGATCTTGAACTCGAGCATGCATGGATCATCTACCCGGGTTCAAGAGACTATCCGGTGAATGACCGGCTTTCGGTATCATCCATACGGAACCTGGATTCGATTCCTGCCAGGATGCAATGAAATCACCGCCGGCGGATGAAAGCGGATACAGCCCTGAACCAGCCCCTGATCATGATGCCAACCCTGTTTCCGGCGAACCTGGTCCCTGCGCTCCTGTTGGATTCGAGCCTGTTTCCAGCAGCGCCCTCCTTGCCGGCCCCCTTTCCACCTGTACCATCCGCCCCATCCCCGGGAGATCCGTTCCCGAGATACCTTTGGTTCACTTCTGCGGCCAGGTTGTAACTCTCCCGGCCCCTGGTATATTTCGGCAGATCTCTTTCCTTCCCGTCGAGGTTCACGCTGAGCAGGTCCCGGACCGACTGCATGAATCCCTCCATCATCACCTGGTCCTTCCCCTCCTCATCCAGCACGCCGGCAAACACGGACTTCTTGAATTCCAGCAGGTGAAGGATACGGTGCTCGATGGAAAGGGCGGCGATGAAATTGTACACCTGGATCTTCTTTTTTTGACCCAGCCTGTAAATCCTTCCGATCCGCTGTTCAAGGACCGCCGGGTTCCAGGGCAGGTCCAGGTTCACCAGGATGTTTGCCCGCTGAAGGTTCACCCCGACGCCTCCCGCATCTGTGGACAGGAATATGCGAAGGTCATCATCCTGCCTGAACTTTTCGATGATGGTTTTTCGTTGTGCGGCAGGCACATCTCCATTCATATATACAAACCCGAAACCGAGTTTTTCCAGTTCCCTGATGAGCAGTTCAAACATCCTTTTCCACTGGCTGAAAATGAGCAGTTTGTGCCCTTCGTATTCCATTACGTCTCTGATGAAGTCCCTGACCTCGGCTACCTTGTTGCCATGGTTTGATCCTGGATTGAGGATATAGGTAGAATCGGCCACCATGCGCATGCAGTTGAGACAGGTCAACAGCCTCTGACGGTCCTCTTCATCAAGATACCCGTATTTGAACCATTTGCTGGCCAGCCTGGACACCACCTCGTAATAATCGTAGTGTTCGGCGGCCTGTTCCGGGGTCATCTCCACGAAGAAATTCTTGTCGACCCTGCCCGGGAGCTGGTCCCTGATCTCCTTTCTCGTTCTTCTGATCAGGGTTTCATCCAGTGTCTTATGGATGGACCTGAGGTTCCTGTAGCCGGTGATTTTTCCCGATTCATCGACGATCTGGTGGTTGTAGAGAAACCTGAACAGCGGGCCCAGCCTGTACATGTCGACGAATTCCACAATGGAATGGAGCTCTTCGATCCGGTTCTCAAGGGGCGTTCCTGTGGTCACAATGGCATATGCTGAGCGGATCTTCTTGACCGATTGCGCTGTCCTGGTCTTCCAGTTCTTGATCCGCTGGGCTTCATCAAGGATGACCAGATCCGCTTCCCATTTCCCGATCAGGTGCAGGTCGTTACGGACCACACCATAGCTGATGATCTTGTAGAAGCCCTCCTGCTCATAGAGGTCTTTCCGTTTATGCACCGGGCCTTCCACGATACAGGCATCCCGGCCGGTGAATTTCAGGATTTCGCCTTTCCACTGGTATTTCAGCGATGTGGGGCAGATGATCAGGACGCGGGAAACCCTGAAATACCTGGCGAAGACCTCCACGGCGGCTATGGCCTGAATGGTCTTTCCGAGGCCCATGTCGTCGGCCAGCAACACCCTTCCGGCCCTGAGTATCCCTATCACACCCTCCTTCTGGTAGGGATAGAGCGTGGCATTGACGAGGTCTTCAAAGATCCTGCTTGTTGCACCGTCCGGGAAGATCTCCTTTATTTTTTCCTTTCTTGACCGGGCTTCCCTGTGCAGTTCGATGAATTCGAGGACATCCGGGTAGATGCGGAAATCCGGATCGTATCCTTTGGCCGATCTGATAAAAACATTCAGGTCCGTGATCATTCCGGACAGCAGGAAACCACCTCCGTCGAAGAACTCCGCCTCACGCGGGTATTGCCTGATGTGATCGGCCTTCTTGAGACGGACAAGGCGTTCCCTGCCGTAATAAATGCTCAGCGATGAATAATCGTTCTTTTGAGCCTTCGAAATGATCTTCTGGTACTTTTTGAACCTCAGCTTGCTCAACAGGACATATTCCACATGTTTGCATGTGCCGAGGGTATTGATCCGGAAATCCGGACAGGAACAATAGTTGAAACTGGTGATGTTGTCCCTTATCGACACCTTGTAGGTCTTGTCCGTTTCCGGATTGTAGACCTCGTAATCTGAATAAAGGGGCTTATCCCCGATGTTCTTTATTTTAAACTTTTGCAGCGAAGCGTACTGTTTCCGCAGCGCCGCCTGCCACTCTTCGACCGTGAGGTCATCTGGTTTTCTGTGATAGGGAACGTGTTGTTTCGTATCAGGATCTGCCATGGATTGAAAATCTTTCTCCCGAAAATAATCAACATTTCTTTATGAATAGTACCCTTTCCGTTTCCAGAAGCGCAGCATGAAGTCAAGGTTATCCATCAGTAGTTCATGCCCGCTTAGTCCTGGAAATTCCAGTCCCGGCAAGTCATAGGTCGAAACCAGGTATTTCATCCAGTTACCGCTGATATGAGGTGTTTCCAGCATCATCATCGTTTCGTTGCCAGGGTCCTCTTCGGTGTCATGGCCCATATACCATTTGTTCCGGGTATCAGGAATCAGGTCATTAAATCCGAAAACCAGCTCAATACCCGAATCCGGGTCGCAAAAAACCATCCCCGGGATATCCTCTTTCCGTACCAGGTCCGGGTCCTTATTTTTGGACTTATTCTCCGGAAACACCTCCTTTTCAGGCAGCCTCCGGCCCTTTCGTCCCATCCGTGCAGATCTCATCAAGGAGCTGTTATGAAATGCCAGGAAATCGCGGATGAAACTATTGGCTGCCTCCTCGCTCTCCACAAATGCAAGGGGTTTACCCTGGTTGAATTTCAGGAAAGACCGAAACAGCTGCCTGTTCTCTTCCCTCTGAACTGCCGGATCTTTACCGAACAGTATCTTACTTTTTTCCGACTCCTCCTCCTTCCTGATCATATCAGCATCGTATCCCCATGCCAGCTGGGTTCCTGAGAACCACCACTCACCTCTCCATTTCACAAAGCCTGCAAAAGAGATTGACCTTCCCGGTTCAGAACCGGCCGGAACTTCCAGGGACCTGGAGGTAACTCTCAGCTCCGTCCCGGTGGCTATGTGCTTAAAAACCGGGGCTTCATCCTCCGTACCCATATAGAGGTAGAAACCGCTCTTCTTCTCCCCCAGCTCAAGAAGAGATTCATACAACGGATGATCCTTCCCAAGTGCATACGCCAGCCACTCCTTTCCCTGCCTTGCCAGCAATGGAGTGTGCCTTGTCAGTACAAATGTATCAATGATATCATACAGGTACAATGCCCGAGATTCTTCAGGCAGGGGCTCCTCCTCATCACCAATGAATGCATCCTCGGTCATCTCCTCCAATTCTTCCCACAGGAAATGGTGCAGCCAGGAATCAAGCATAATCCACTTCAGCTTTTCCTTGATCACAAAGAAATCATCTTCTTCGGGACCTACATGATACAGCTGTTTTAAATTGAAATTTTCGGGAGCCACCTCAAATTCCCTCTCCAGGATTTCAAAGATCCTTTCGGAATGATCCGACCATTCATAGATCGAAGGACTTATAATCGAGTCATCACTGTAAACCATACTGAGATAGTACCACAACAGGAAATGAATATCCTCAGGATTTATCTCATCCGGGTAATACTCTTCCGGATCGGGATCGAAAAATGGAACGTATGTCCCGTAAAGCTCGCTGACCTGGGTGATAAAGGCTTTCCAAAGTCCCGGTCCCGAGATCACATCCTCGAAATAACCGGTAATGAAGCAGGCCAGATCCTTCTTCTGCTCATCAGAAATGCCAATCTCTCCGTCCGGGAAATCATCATCTCTCAGCAAGTTGTAGATCTCGTTGCAGAGCTTCAGGTAATAATAATCACTCAGCTGTGGCGCATTGTATGAGTGGAACGAAAGCCACCTTTGCATGTAAACAGATCCTCTTTTCCCCGGCACTTGTACAATTTGAAATTAATATCTCACAAAATAATTGTTTTATCAAGATCCGGAACCTCTGATTCCCTTGAATTGTAAATCTTCAACCTAACCGGACTCCGAATTAGGAAAAGTGAAGAGAGACATTTTTATGTTTAACTTAATGCTAATATAATCAATATTATACGGCTTTTCTACTGATGACCCCGGGTGAGTCACTGAACAGCCAGCTTGCGTGTGATCATCCCCTCATTAAAACCGAGATCAATGAAATAGATCCCCGGGCTCAGTCCCGTTATATCCAGGGATGCCGAATGCTGAAATGCCGGCACCTCCTCTGTAAGAAGTATCCTGCCTGAAATATCCCTGACCGAGACCCTGGTGTTTTCCTTGAGTGCCGCCGGGAATTGAATGAAGACGAACGAATTTGCCGGGTTTGGGAAAACGATGACCCCGGAAAGTGATGATCCGTGATCCTTCACCGAAACCGTATCGCATACCGCTTCCCTCTCGAGCGGCTCAAAGGGGGAGCATCCCCTGGCCGTATAGTAAAGCCAGCTTGTGCCGTCGAGGCTGGCCCATCTCTCTGCCCAGATCCCGGCATTGGCCCCTATGTCATCATTGTAATGAGGGACCGATCCATCCGGGTTGATGCGGGGGATGATGTTCCTGAAAAGAAAATTGCTGCCGGGCCCGCCTGCATTGATATAGGAGAGGGTGCCCTCATACCAGACTGCAATGGGACCTATCCCGTCAAAACCGTAGGGCCCTCCCGGCCCCGCGGTGAACATGAGCCTGCCCGCCAGGGAGAGTGCATCCAGGGCTTTCCGGCTGTATCCCCTGTTATAGAGCAAATTTGCCATCCAGGTATTGGCGAACAGGACCACCCTGTCAGAATAGAAGCCTTCGTCCCATGAACGGAAGTGAGGATTCCAGGTCCGGGTTTCCAGGTAACTGATCATGGCGCCCGCCACGGCTTCATCCCCGGTTTCGATCAGTGCTGCAATGGCCGCCACATATGCCTCACTGCTTGTCACCTCCTGCTTCCCGCCCGTAATCCTGTTCACCGTATAGAACTTTCCATCCGGTTCAATGAGCGAAAGCAGGAACTCCCTGGATTTATCCCTGGCCATTTGAATTTTCGTGTCACATGCCTTTTTCAGGGTTGCTTCCAGACCCATCAGAATAAAAGGGAAATCTCCCATCCAGATGGTCCCGTCGCTTTCATGGGGTACGATGATGCTGCCTGTATTGCTGTTCCAGGCACGCGGCCATGAGCCATCTTCATACTGATGGTCGGAAAGGAACCATGCCAGTTTCCGGGCAGCCACAGCATAATCATTGACGGGCAGGTTATCTTCCCATGCTCCTTCCCGGACAAGCGCCTTCAGGGCAAGGCCCTGGCCGTATAACCAGGATGAATGGTCCTCCTCCCAGGTGGTCAGGAGCCCGGTCGCAGCCTGGCGCCCGAGGATGAAGGATGCGGCACGGTCAGCGATCTCCGGTAACGTGTCGCCCGACAGCGCAAGTGTCTCGGGAGCCTCGCTCCGTTCCCATGTATCCGTGTTATCCCCTATGAAATTCCGGAATGAAACAACCCCTGAATCCGGGGTGATCTCCAGGTAGTCAGGATAGGATCTCACTGCAACGGAGAATACCGTGATCGAATCCCAGTTGAAACCGGCCGGGATATAGAAATTCTCTGAATGCCTGAGAAAGAACAGGTGCTCGATCCATCTGCCGACTGAAAGCAGTCCGGGTTCCCCCCTTCGCTCATAGACGGCCTGCCTGCTGCCGTTCTCGAATTTGAATTCCAGGCTTACATTCTGGTGACAGGGATTCTGGTCCGGACAGGATGAACCGTGGATATCCAGCGCAAATACATTCAGGTCGCCCAGTGAAACCGCGGGGTTAAATACCCTGTAAGCCTGAACCCAGCGGTAGTCCCCGCCATCTATAAACCACTTCAGCTGCAGGCAGGAATCATTGGGAATTAGTGATATGGAATTCCCGCTCTGCGCATTGGGGATCCACCTCCCGGCGTCAATAAAATCCTGGGCAGGAATGATCTCCTCACCTTTCCACCCCAGGTTGAAGGACCCCGGATCCTGGGCCGAAGCACCCCCGGTACACAGAATCTCCAGTACTATTACTGCAAGAAACTGAAAGGTTCGCACCAGATGAGAGTTGATCATATTTGTTGTGCGGCTGCTTTGCAGGATTTGGCCTGATTAAAATTATGCAATTTTCTGCAATGTCAGGGAGCCGGATTACTCCCATGAATCAAACACACCTGAAACTTTATCAAATCCAATGACTTTAACCTTTTCAGGGGTTTCGAATGAATGGGTTCCCCCAAAAACGACATAACCACGGTCCGAATGCTCTGTCAGTGCACTGAACCTTGTTACCGACTTCGCAAAATCCGGATGAAAAGTCTGAGATGATTTGATCTCGATGGGGATAAGCCTGTCTCCATGTTTATAAAGCAGGTCCACTTCATTATGGTGGCTATCCCTGTAAAAATGCAAATACGGGTCAAGTCCCTGATTTGTCCGTGCCTTCAGGGCCTCAATCACAACGAGGTTCTCAAATAATCCTCCTAACAACGGATCGCGGCCAACCTGTTTCTCGTTCTCAATTCCAAGAAGGTAACAGGCCAGCCCCGTTTCTATGAAATATATCTTGGGGGATTTAATCACTCTTTTCCCGAAATTCTCGAAATAAGGATGCAATTTGAAAATAATAAAAGAGGCCTCAAGAACAGATAACCAATTGGAAATTGTAGTTGCCGAAACACCGGTGTCATTTGCCAGTGAACTGGCATTAATGACCTGCCCGATCCTGCCAGCCAGTAATTTCAGGAATTTCTCGAAAGTTGAAAGCTCTTTCAGGTTGACCAGTTGCCGGACATCTCGTTCAACATACGTGTGCAGGTAACTGCGATATGCAAATAACGGTTCCTGCCCCTGATCATATATGCGCGGCAGGAACCCGTTGAAGATCCACTGGTCCCTCTGGAAATGAACTGACTCGAATTGAGTGGCTTCGTTGATCGAGAAAGGCAGCAAGGTCACCAATGCCGTTCGGCCCGCCAGTGACTGTGAAATAGATGCATCCAGTGACAATTGCTGACTTCCTGTAAGAATGTACATCCCGTTTTGCTTCTGTTCATCGACCAGGACCTGGATGTAGGAAAGAAGCCCCGGCACCCTCTGAATTTCATCGATAATCACAGGCGAAGGAAACTGGACAAAGAAACTTCTGGGATCAATCTGGGCGAGGCTCCTGGTCTCGGGATGTTCGAGGTTGCAATACCCGTACTCCGGGAAGGCCATTCTCGCCAGTGTTGTTTTCCCTGACTGCCTTGGCCCGGTGATCGTTACCACGGGAAACATCCCTGCCAGTTTCAAGACAGTCTCATGAATGTCCCTTTTTATCATAGAAACAAAAATACCAAACAACTGTGTAAATTCCAAGTTGAACTTTATATTTACACGAAAACAATGACCTAAACCGCCTTAATCGTCCCCGCGTCAAATATCCCTGCCTGAACAAAATACCAGTGAATATGATTTTTTTAGGATTTATTTTGATGAAACTGATGATATCCAGTCTTTCAATGTCTTATTTGCAGCTAAGTTGCAATTTTGCTTTTGTTCGCTATTTTTACTTGTTCGCGTTACGCGAACAAAATCAATAAACGGACAACAAGGAAAAACACGTGTATATTGCCATTGAAAAATTTGAAGCTCCCCGGAGCAAGCTCCGAGGAACCTTTAGACGAAGTCAATCTTCGATCCATAAATTATTTTATTTGTGCTCTCTTACCCCGCAGCAAAGCTACGGGGAACCGATCCTGCGAGCTCGGAAGCCAATGCGCGAGCGGGATTCAAGTGAGATCTTCGAGAAGTATAATTACCTGTTTCATCCTGAATCCGAAAACACGAAACTCATTGGTGCCAGGGCAATGGGGCTGAAATTAAAACCATACTAAAATAAAGAGAAGGGTACTCCGCGGAGGTTTCCCCTTCATGTTGTAGTTTTGTTTTAGAGCCACAAAACACAACATGAGAAAAACTACCGACTTAAGAATTTAGTTGGGCAATAGTGACTATTTATAATTAACAACCTCCTCCGGGACCATTCTTGAGGTTGCGGCTGATACGGCATCCACACTTTCATCAACATTCCCTATCCGCAGGACAACCACGGCCCTGTAGCCCGGTGGGATCTGAAACAGTTCTCTCTTTGCATTGATATTTCCGGCCGGACTGCCATATATGCGTGCACCAAGACCAAGGCCATGTGCAGCCACAAACATGCTCTCTGTGGCCAGGCCGCAATCGAAACCGGGGGTCTCTCCGCCTTCTGATTCAATCCCTGAAACAATCACCAGCACATTCCCGGGAACTATATTATTGACAATCTCTTTCATGGTGGCTTCGTCTTTGATCACCGTGAACTTCCATGGCTGGATGTTCCGTGCACTTGGGGCCTTGATGCCGCATTTCAGGATTAAATCGAGCTGCGGATCAGTGACAGGTTCTGATGTGTATGCCTTTTCGGAGTACCCGGAAAGTATCACATCGGTTACACAATTGTCAGAGATCTGACCATGCAATGTTGCCATTGTAAAAAAAGCAATCACAAGTAATGATAATTTGATTTTCATGTCAAGTATGTTTTGAATAAGCAAGTTATTCCATTTATACCTTGTTAACTCACTGAATTCCGGAAAAAATGAAAACAATAACAAATATAGAAATATGGTTAATTATGGTTATTTTTAGATATGATGAAGCAACTGTTATCCGCTCTTGCAATTTTCCTGTTATTGTGTGATGGGTACTCTCAGGATCCCCGGAACCTTGACCAGTTTATTTTCACCCCTTCCCCTCCCGTTTCACCGCGTATCAACGGCCCGGAAATTTATGGAGTCAGGCCCGGGTCCCCATTTATCTACAGGATCCCCTGCACGGGTGAAAGACCCGTTGAATTCGGGGCAGAACTGCTTCCGGAAGGGTTGCAGCTGGACCCGGCAACCGGCATCATTTCAGGCATTGCAAGTGCACCCGGAACATATAAGGTCAGGTTAACGGCCAGAAATGCCCACGGGGAGTTCAGTCGCGATCTCAACATTGTTGTCGGTGACCAGTTGGCCCTTACGCCGCCCATGGGATGGAACAGCTGGTATATCCATTATGACCGGATCAGTGATGAAACCATGAGAGAGGCTGCAGACCAAATGATCGCCACCGGCATGGCCGATTACGGGTACCAGTATGTCAATATTGACGATTGCTGGATGAGGAAATTGGAATCGGATAACCCGGGATTGGGGAGGCAGCGACGCGATGGTGACAGTGTGATCATTCCCAATGAGCGATTTCCCGATATGATGGCGATGACCGGGTATATTCACTCAAAGGGCCTGAAGGCGGGAATTTACATCTCTCCCGGCCCCAGCACCTGCGCCGGCTACGAGGGGAGTTATGGCCATGAGGCCCTGGATGCCCGCACCTTTGCCAGGTGGGGATTTGATTTTCTCAAATACGACTGGTGCAGTTATGGCCATAAGGCACGTGGAAAATCAAGAGAGGAATACATGAAACCTTACCGGGTCATGTGGGATCTTTTGCAACAGCTCGACCGGGATATTGTCCTGAACCTGTGCCAGTACGGGATGGGGGATGTCTGGACCTGGGGAGGAGAGGTGGGGAACTGCTGGCGCACCACCGGCGACCTGGGCCTTGAAAAAGGAGGAGACCTGCCGGGCTTCTATCATATCGGGTTCAGCAATGCAGAGCACTGGGAGTATGCAAAACCCGGATCCTGGAATGACCCGGATTATATCCTCATCGGCTGGGTTGGGGACGCCCGCAACATGTCGGTCGGGAAACTTACTTCGCTCACACCACATGAACAGTATTCCTATATGTCCATGTGGTGCCTGATGGCAGCTCCCCTGATCTTCAGCGGGGATATGGCCAGACTGGATGCTTTCACCCTCAATGTGCTGTGCAATCATGAAGTGATAGCCGTTGACCAGGACCTGCTTGGAAAGCAGGCCAGGATCGTACGGCATACGGAAGAGGCCTTTGTCCTGCTGAAGGAGATGGAAGACGGATCGAAGGCCATGGGTGTATTCAATCTGAAAAACGAAGCAGCAACCATCAGGGTATCTTTTGATGAAATCGAATTAAACGGGAAGCAGCTCTTCCGGGACCTGTGGCGGCAGAGAGAGCTGGGCACGGTGGAGAAAACCTTTCAGGTTGAATTACCGGCACATGGTGTTTCCATGGTCAGGATCCGGGACGGGAAAGCCGTTCAGCTTTAAATCGAACAAGATCCTGTGAGCCGGGTTCAACCTGCTCGTAAATCCTTATCAGCCGGTCGATGAAATCGCCGGATCCCTCTTTCTGCAGCAGTGTATTTATCCGGGTATAAAGGAATATCCCAAGAAATCCCTTGAGACGGTAATAATAATCTCTTTCCACGGGGTCGCTGCAGACATCGATCCGGGTGCTCAGGTCGTTCAGTTCATTCGACCACCAGGCCGTATCGGGATCAGACAGGTTTTCCATATACAGGCTTTTCATCCTGGTTTCCGACCTCAGGAAATCCTCAATTTTCTGCTGGCAGGCGATCCAGTCCGGATCGAGTTTAAATGCATCAATCTTCCCGGAAAGCCTTTTTTGTTGCCTGGTCCCGGTTGAAAAATACCAGGCTTTTTCCAGTGCTTTCCCTGCAAATAACAGGTCATCAGCGTTTTGCAGGCTGTCAGACTCCCCGAGGAATTCATCCGAAAGTTCCCTGGAAAGGGCCTGCCAGGGTGGCGGTCCATCCCTGAGGCAGAATACCACGGCTTCCAGGATGTTACGTCCCGGAGGCCACTCGTGCGTTCCTGTAAAAAAGTCGTTCACATAGGAGGCATTCCCGAGTTCATAAAAAAGGGGGCGGTATTGTTCAATGAAGTTGAAATCCCTGGTTCCGGTCACTGCAAAGAGCTGTTTTACCGGTGAGTTGCCGGTAAGCTGCCCCGGCGGGCCCGCTCCAAACATGATTACTCCATGCACAGGGTTCCTCATCCCGTAATAAAAGGCCATCCTGGCTCCACCCGAAAAACCGGCCACAATTACATTTTGCGGATCAACAGGATATTTTTCGATCAGATCATTATGCAGATTTTTCAGGGAGGCCTCAAAACCTTCATAGTTATTCCTCAGCTTCTCTGATCCGGCAACAGCGACGGGCAGATCATTCAGTGCACCCCTGAAATGCTGCATCGAGGAAAAACCGTCACCATGTGGATCGATGGCTATAACCAGGGGGATTTTCTCTCCTGAAACCAGGTGGACCGGCAGGCTTATATGGTAGCGATGATCAGGTTCAAACAGACAGGAATCAAGGGAGGGATCCATGGTCCCCTGCTTCGCTGTACTCCCACGGTCCGCTTTACAGCTGAGAACCAGCATGGTACAAAATAGCAACGCCGCGTGATGCAATGCTTTCCCGTGATTTCTCATTTTGCAAAGATAGGTACAACTTAAGTTTACCTTCACAATGCCTTAAGATTTGTCAGAAGGCACAGCGGATTCTCGGTAATCAACATCATCGGCCTGACCCGGGAACCGGGGTAAGCTTACCCCGATGCCTGGAATGTATGATAACCTGGGGGCATCCGGCCACATTAACACCTGGTATGCAGAATATGCATGATAGGTTGTAGCACCATTCCATAGAAGAATCATCGGGGTTCATTGATTTTTTTGCCGGTGATTACTTTGGACACCGGCAGAGTATTGCGTTTCATCTTGACATCAATCATCCAAATATGATGACTTTGGATTATTGTATGCTATACGGTTTACCCAATAACCCGGCACAGAACAAAACGATCACTCATTATTGTTTATTCGAGAGAGCAGCAGCAAAATGAAGAAATGAGTGGTCCTTTTTCCGGGCGCCCCGGCATTGAAAGCAAGGATGGACCGGTGAAAAAGGCCGCGGCGGATCCATTGAACCGGGAGGGGATCAGACAGATCCCCTGATCTATAATCCCAGTTTCTTCTGCAGATCCTCGAGAGGGATGCCTTTGGTTTCAGGCATTCTGAACAATACCCATAACAATTGAATCACCATGCAGAATGCATAGAACGAGAAAATGAATCCACCGGAGATTTCGGCAAATACAGGGAATGACCATGAAATGGCCGCTGCCATGAACCAGTGTGTAAAACTGCCCAGCGCCTGTCCGCGTGCCCGGACTTTGTTCGGAAATATCTCACTGATGAATACCCAGATCACAGCACCCTGTCCGAAACTGTGAGCGGCAATAAAAACCATCAGGCTGACCAGTATTGTCTTTCCCCCGGCATCCGTAAAATCGGTTCCATTTGAAAAAAATGTGATGGCTATAACGGCCAGGCTGATGATGTAGCCGATGGAACCGAAAAGCATCAGTTTCTTTCTCCCGAAATGGTCAATAATTGCAAGGGCGATAAGCGTGAAGACGACCATTACAAAGCCAATACCCACTGAACTCAGC
>CAZVLG010000480.1:0-4449 GCA_964627835.1 uncultured Bacteroides sp. | reverse complement strand
TACGGTCTTCGAGAGGCTATTTGCTCAGGTATTACCTGCCATGGTGGGCATTATGTCCTCAGACCGTCCGTTCCTTGAACGAATCGAACTCTTCATCGAGGCATATACAAAACTGCTTTGTGAAAATCCCTACCTGCCGGTTTTCATCTTCCAGGAGATCTCGCTGAATCCTGGGCGGCTCGCGGATATGCTAAAGGGGAAGGGGGTCAACCCGGAGCATGCTTTGGGTGGGGCTAAGGCAGAACTTGAAAAAGCCGGCATGGATGGAGTGGATCCCAGGCATTTTTTTGCCAGCATGATGGGAATGGTTTTATTTCCCTATATCGGGAGGCCTCTGTTCCAGGCAATTGCTTTTCAGGGAAACGAGGATTCGTACGACCAGTTCCTTTCTGAAAGGGTAAAACAGATCCCTCATTTTATCAAACTGGCATTTATCGGTGCCGGTGCAGAAAAAAACAGATCATGAAAAATACAACTTTTCTCCGTCAACCCTGCCGCAGGGGATTTTTCCCGGCGGCCCTGCTGATACTTGCAATAACAGCCCATGCACAGGTACCGGACACTATTTCCCTGTTTGAATGCCACCGCTCAGCCATGCAAACGCATCCCCTGTATCAGCAGAAGGACCTCTATATGCAGTCAAGGGACCTGAAAATGAAAAACCATTCCGTAAACTGGCTTCCTTCCCTCGATCTGAATGGCAGATATACCTGGCAGAACGAGGTAGTCCAGATTCCTTTTTCAGAATTCATCCCCGGATTTGAGACGCCGGCCATGCCGCATTATAATTACAAACTGACGCTGGATGTCCAGCAGACGTTATATGATGGCGGGCTTACCCGCAAAGGAAAAGAATTGGAAGAAACGCTTTACGAGGTGAACCGGCAGAAGGTGGAGGTTAGCCTGAACCAGATCAAGGAACAGGTAAACAATACATACTTCTATATCCTCTTGCTGCAGCAGCAGGAAAAAACCATGCGGCTCAAGCAGGATGAACTTCAGGCGAGATTATCGTCTATGGAATCTCGCCTTCGAAATGAAACCATCCTACAATCCGATCTGAATGTGTTAAAGGCCGAGAGCCTGAAGGTTGAGCAACAACTTGCCGAAATCTCCATCAGCCGGGAATCGGCTCTGTCGATCCTGAAAGACCTTACATTGCTGGAGATATCTGACAGGACAACGCTGGCACTGCCCACTTCCGAGCTTGAAGATGCCACGGAACCATTGGTTCCCGAACATATCCTTTACGAATTGCAGATACGCAACCTGGATGCAAGCATGCGCCTGGCTGAACGGCAGCGTTATCCGAAGGCATTTGTTTTCGGACAGCTCGGATACGGGAATCCCGCCCTTAATTTTTTCAGGGACGAGTTCAGGGGGTATTATATAGTGGGAGCGGGACTGCAATGGAAAATATGGGACTGGAGCAGGACCAGCCGGGAGAAGCAGGTCCTTGCCGTCCAGCAGGAGATCATCCGGTCACAAAAAGAAGCTTTCGATAAAAACCTTAATCTCCGCCTGGAAGAACTCATGGCAAACATCATAAAGTATGAGGAGGCTGTAGGCAGGGACGAAGAAATCCTTCTATTGCGTGAGGAAATCACAAAAGCCACGATCAGCAAGCTGGAAAATGGCCTCATAACACCAAGCGATTACATCACGGAATTAAATGCGGAGATCCAGGCAAGGATCCAGCTTGATATGCATCGCATACAACTGGAACAGGCCCGTATCACATATCTTACAAGCAAAGGAATCATTTAGAAACAAAATACCTTATCGTTATGAAAAAACTCATAATACCCGCTTTATTGCTGGCCGTACTGGCCGGATGTTCGGGAAGGAATAACCTTTCGGATGCCTATGGGAATTTCGAAACCATTGAATACCTTGTTTCCGCCGAGGGCCAGGGTAAAATAGTGAGTTTCAATGTAGAGGAGGGATCCGTTCTCTCCAGGGGACAGGTGGTTGGTTGTATCGATACCCTGGCCATACACCTTCAAAAGAAGCAGCTTGAGGCCAGGATCGGGGCAATTCAGGCCCAGCGGTCCGGTGTCCGGTCGCAGATAGAAGTACAGGAATCACAGAAGAAAACCCTGCTCATGGAGAAAACCCGCCTTGAGGAGTTACTGAAGGACGGGGCGGCTACCGGAAAGCAGATGGACGATATGAACGGGCAGCTTGCCATCCTGGATAAACAGATCATGTCAACCCGGACAAGGTTTGAAACCATTAATGCCGAGATCAACGCCCTGCAGGCACAGATCAGGATAAGCCAGGATCAGCTTGCAAGGAACATCATTGTCAATCCTGTCGATGGAACCGTACTGGAAAAATATGCTGAACCGTTCGAAATGGCCCTGCCGGGAAAAGCATTATATAAGATTGCAGATCTCAAGACCATGATACTCCGGGTATACATCAGTGGGGATCAGCTGGCTTCTTTGAAAATAGGGCAGGAGGTTGGCGTGATCATCGACGATCCCCAAACCAGGCAGGAGCCATTGCCAGGCCGTGTGACCTGGATATCAGGCAAATCCGAGTTTACCCCGAAGATCATACAGACCAGGGAGGAGAGGGTGAACCTTGTTTACGCTGTCAAGGTGGAAGTTGCCAATGACGGGCGCCTGAAGATCGGCATGCCCGGGGAGGTCATTTTTAAGGTTCCGCTGGCAGAATAATCCCATGAAGGAATGCAATACCATGCAGGTCTCCCATTAATCCATTGATATGGACTCAATATCTGTTGATATCAGGAATGTATCGAAATCCTACGGCGAGGTGGAAGCACTGCGGGAGGTAAGTATGGAAATAGAACAGGGTGAATTATTTGGACTTATCGGCCCGGATGGAGCCGGCAAGACCAGCCTGTTCAGAATACTGACCACCGTGCTCCTGCCGGACAGTGGATCCGCCACCCTCGAAGGTCTTGATGTGGTCAGGGATTTCAGGAAGGTCAGAAGGATCATTGGTTATATGGCAGGAAGATTTTCCCTCTATCAGGACCTGACCGTTAAGGAAAACCTCCAGTTCTATGCCACTGTATTCGGCACCACTGTCGAGGCGAATTATGATCTTATCAAAGACATTTATTCGCATATCGAACCTTTTGAAAACCGCAGGGCCGGAAAACTTTCCGGTGGGATGAAGCAGAAGCTTGCCCTGTCCTGTGTACTCATCCATAAGCCCAGGATACTGATCCTGGATGAACCGACGACCGGGGTGGATGCGGTTTCAAGGAAAGAATTCTGGGAGATGCTGGTCCGCCTGAAGGCTCATGATATCACCATAATGGTTTCCACACCCTATATGGATGAAGCCGGATTATGCGACAGGGTTGCTCTCATGCAGGGGGGCCGGATTCTGTCGGTGGACGAACCGGGAAACATCATCGGGAATTACAGTAACCGGTTGCTGGCCGTCAGCGGGCCGGATCTTTACCTGCTGAAAAAGGACCTGGAAGCCTATGAGCATAGCCTGTCGGCATACCTGTTCGGGCAGGAAATCCATCTTACCCTGAAACAGGAAGTATCGGAAAAGGAAGTCTCCCGTTACCTTGCAGAAAAAGGGCACCCGGATGTGAACATGCATCCCATCCCCCCCAATATTGAGGATTGTTTTCTTGATCTTATGGTAAAGGCAGAATGACCGCAATCAATGAATGCTGAAAACATTGTAATAAGGGTGCGTGACCTTGTGAAGAGGTTCGGGGACTTCACCGCCAATGATCGCCTGAGTTTTGATGTCCATGAGGGTGAAATATTTGGTTTCCTGGGGGCCAATGGTGCCGGTAAGACGACTGCATTGAGGATCCTTTGCGGACTGTCCCTTCCAACCGGGGGAGAAATCAGTGTGGCAGGATATGATGTGTATACCGGCAGGGAAATGATAAAGAAACGCATTGGCTACATGAGCCAGCGATTCTCGCTTTATGAAGACCTGAAGGTGCATGAGAACATCCGATTATATGCCGGGATTTACGGATTGAGCAGGAAGCAGATCAAAGACCGGACAGATCAGCTTCTCGATACCTTGGGACTGGAGGCTGTCCGGAATAAACTGATTTCGGATCTTCCGCTCGGATGGCGTCAGAAGCTCGCATTTTCGGTGGCCGTGATACACCGGCCAAGTATCGTTTTTCTCGATGAGCCCACGGGAGGTGTCGATCCTATTACCCGCCGGCAATTCTGGGACCTGATTTACCAGGCCTCCAGAAGCGGCATCACCGTATTCGTGACCACCCATTACATGGACGAGGCAGAATATTGCGACAGGGTCAGCATCATGGAAGCAGGAAGGATCGAGGCCATCGGGACACCCTCTGAATTAAAGGAAAAATACAAGGCAGCCAATATGAACGAGGTATTTATAAAAATCGCACGATGAAGATTCCGGGCCATGAAGAGATTTAAAGGTTTAGTAATAAAAGAATTCAATCATATCCTT
>CAZVLG010000479.1:0-9602 GCA_964627835.1 uncultured Bacteroides sp. | reverse complement strand
AGGATCTGAAACCCGTTGCATACCCCGAAAACAAACCCTCCTTCACGCGCAAAGCGGATTACATTATCCATAATCGGTGAAAACCTGGCGATGGCTCCTGAACGCAGGTAATCCCCATAGGAGAATCCTCCGGGCAAAATAATGGCATCCACTTCCTGCAGGTCCGTGTCCTTATGCCATAATTCCCGGACATCCTGTTCCATCAGATCACGGAGAACATAAATCATATCATGATCGCAATTTGATCCGGGATATATAACGACTCCAAATTTCATCTGCTGAGTATTTAATCGTTTGTTGAAGAATGAATTACCTGGATTCTAATTCATTCCCGTTGTTTTATCCGGATGAAAGTGTCCGGCTGATCCTCTGCGCCAAAGATATATAAAAATGCTATATTTGACCACTTCCAAATCTTACTCATAATCATTATATTAGTTAGGTTTAATTTGGCAGTTCAGCCTGGATGGAAATTGAAAATCAGGATATAAAGGCTTTTATTGAGACGGTAAAATTGCTTTCGGATTATGATTTCACGGATTATTCCGACAAGTCCTTAAAGCGCCGCCTTTCAAAGATACTGCTTGACCATGACCTGACACCGGATTCCCTGCTCATAAAGATTAAAGAAGACAAAGCCTTCCTGGAAAATATAGTAAAGGACATTACTGTTAACACAACAGAACTTTTCAGGGATCCTGCCATCTGGCATTCACTCCGCTACGACATCCTTTCGCTTTACCAGAACCTGCCACAGATCAACATCTGGCATCCGGGTTGCTCGACCGGTCAGGAGGTTTTTTCAATGATGATCCTTTTGAATGAAATTGGATTGCTGCAAAAATCCCGCATCTACGGTTCGGACATAAACGGAGATGTTCTCGATGTCGCCAGGGAGGGCGTTTACAAGTACCGTTTCAATGAATCTTACCTTGACAATTTTGATGCTGTGATCCGGGAGAATCCCAGGGACAGCAGCACATATTTTGATATCCCGTATTCCAAATACTTCCACATCGACAAAACCAGGGACAACATCCGCATGAACGCGCAGCTTCTGCAAAAACCCATGTACAAGAAGCAGGATCTGGTCAGGGATCCGAACCCGTTCGATCAGACCTATGACCTTATTGTATGCCGGAATGTAATTATTTATTTTAATTATGAATTACAGAACAAAGTATTTAAATTGTTCCTGGATAACATGAACCAGGGTGCTTGCCTGGTCCTCGGGGTACATGAATCCATACTCGGACCATTTGCGAGCCGGTTTGACAAAAGATTCCAGGCATATTTTAAACGATGAACCTGAGCAACATTTCCATACGGTCCCGCTTCCTGCTCCTGTTGATATGTTCGGTGATCTTCTGGCTTCTTGCCGGGTTCATTATCCTCAGCCTGATCGATAACATTGCCCGGTATCAGAATGTTTCCAGGGATATAGCATCCTTTGACCAGAGAATCCTCAGACTTGAAAATTCAATTTATTCCATTTACATTAACGATCTCCCTTCGCAATCCTTTCATGAAACGGGAAGGTCAGAAGGAGTCAGCAGGTTCAATTCCACCTACCTCGATACCTATACCCTGCTCCGGGATCTTAAAAACGAACCCATCCTGTCCGGGGAGCCCGTCATCCAGCAGAAGCTGGATAACCTGCTGGAGTACCTTGTCAGTTCGGACAGGTCAATGCAATCCTTCCTGGATATATACCGCCAGCGGGGATGGCAGGATTACGGCCTGAGCGGGACCCTGATGGAACAGATGGATGAAGTCAATTTTGAGACCTTGCCGGGTATTGACCTGGCCGGGCGGGAATTGGTCTCAGAACTTCGGGTTTATCTTATTTCCCCCTCAATCAACCGTCTGAATGCACTGATAAACAGGCTCCAGAACCTGGAATCACAACTGTCCGGGTTAACTGCAAACCAGCTCGGACGGAACCCCGAGACCATCTTCCTGATGGATTTCCTGAACAATCTGCAGAAACTGCTTCAGCTTGATATTGAGCTGGGAATTACGCGTTACGAGGGACTCCAAAGCCAGCTTTTCCGTACCATCGAGGTGCTTTACGATGAATCGAATGCTTTGTCGGAACTGTTCCGCATCAAGCGGGAAACCAAAATCAGGCAGATCCGGGTTGGAATTGTTCTTATCATACTGTTAAGTGCCCTTATTTACGGAACTGTTCTTTCCTTATTCAGCAAATCGATTGAAAAGCATTTACGCAGCCTGAAGCGGTTAAGCGCCGAACTGGTCAAAGGCAGATTGCCTGAAGACTTGCTAATTAAAGGAGACCATGAATTTTCCGATATCTCCGGCCGGTTGAACACTTTCCTTCAAAGTCTGAAAAACAAAGCCGGGTTTGCTGCTGAACTTGCTGAGGGGAAAGTCCCGGCATCATTGGATCCGCTGGGTCCGGACGACGGCCTTGCCAATTCTCTTATCAATCTGGGAAAGAGCCTCCAGGCTGCCCGGCAGGAAGAGGAAAAACACCAGAAATCCAGGGAGGAGAGACGCTGGGCCAACGAGGGCATTGGAAAATTCGGTGACCTGCTCAGGAAATACAACAAAGATATTTCCCAGCTTTCCGAGAGCGTCATCCAGGAACTGGTCAATTACCTGGACGCCAGTGCAGGCGGCATATTCCTCCTGAATAATTCAAAAGAAACACCCGAGCTCGAACTGGTTGCCTCCTTTGCCTTTGACCGGAAAAAATTCCTTCAACAGAAATTCAAGATCGGAGAGGGATTGATCGGAACCTGCGCCATCGAGAAGGAAAAAATATTCCTTACAGAGATCCCGGAAGATTACATCAATATTGCATCCGGATTTGGAGAAAGCAAACCCCGGTGCCTGTTAATAATGCCTCTGAAACTGGAGGATGTGATCCTGGGTGTCCTGGAGATTGCCTCCCTCAGGATGTTTGCAGACTTTGAAATTGAATTTGTCGAGAATCTTGCAGAAAGCATCGCTTCCGCCGTATCCACGGTACAGATGAATATGCGAACCGCCCAGCTTCTCGAACAATCACAGGAACAGGCGAGGGAAATGGCCAAGCAGGAAGAAATAATGCGGCAGCACATGGAGGAACTGCAGACCACGCAGGAAGAATCCGCAAGACGGGAATCCGAGATATCGGGTATCCTGAACGCCATCCATAATTCATCACATGTAGCTGAATTCAATATGGATGAGGAACTCCTCAGCATTAACGACAAATTCCTCCAGCTCCTGGTATCCCAGCGGACCCAGTTGCTGGGAAAGAAGTACCATGAGATCGTGGGCGTCAGCAGGCATACCGATGCCTACAAGCAATTCTGGCAGGAAATCAAGGATGGCCAAACGATCAGCAGGATTGACAAGGTCACTCTTTTAACCGGCCAGGATATCTGGCTGCGGCAAACCTTCACTCCGATACATGATAACGAGGGCAACCCTTTCAAGGTCCTGAATATTGCAGCCGATATTACCGAGACCGTCGAGCAAAAGGAATCGCTCGAACAGCAATCCAACGAGATCAAACGCGCAAATATTGAAATGCAGTCCTTCAGCGATGCGGTTGATGAGGCCCTGATTAAATGTGTTTATTCTCCGGCCGGACAGATCCTTGAACTGAATGATAACTTTGAGCATGTCACGGGCTTTACCCGGAAGGAAATGATTGGAAAAAACAACCGGGTATTCCTGCAAAGGGTAGAAAAGGAACAGTTTGATAAAATCTGGGAAGACATTCTCAAGGATAAACCATACAGCGGGGTTATTCGCCGAACCAAACCGACCGGGGAGGAAATATGGTTAATGTCAACCTTCACCCCGGTGAAGGATGAGGACGGGAATATATTCAAGGTTTTTTTCCTTGGACAGGATATTACCGAACGAAAACTTAAATACCAGTTGCTGGAGGAGGCCAACAGGGAAATTGAAAGGCTGCGCAAACAACTGGATGACCGGAAATAGTCATGTTCAGTGTAAGTATCCTTGAAGCCAAGAGCATTATCCGGACCGTTTACAAGACCTATGGATCAGATCTTTCCGGACTTGCCATGGCATCTTTCCGGATCCGTCTTTCAGAAATCCTGCAATTACATAAGCTAAATGATATTGAAACCCTTGTCGCCCGGTTGTATGATGATCCCGGGTATTACGACATATTCATCAGGGATATCTCCGTTGGCTCGCCCGATATGTTCCGGGACCCGGATTTCTGGATGCACCTCCGTGACCAGCTCCTGCCCTCCATTTTGAAGTCATGGATGTACCCCGAGATCATCATCCCTGAAAGTGTAACGGGCAATGAGCTGTATACCATGGCGGTTTTTTTGTGTGAATTGGGACTTGATTACCGGATTGACCTGGTAGCCACATGCCGGAATGAAAAGATCAGGGACCAGATACTCGAAGGACAATTACCCTATGTACGGGTCAAAAACAGCAAGGATAATTATGAGGTATTTCATCCCGGATCGTCCTTTGAAAAGTATACGGAAACCAGGGACGGGGACCGGTACCTCAAGACCGAGCTGCTGCACGGAGTGGAATTCAGGCTGCAGTCCCCCGAACAACTGGCCTGCTCCGAGAAGACAGCGCTTGTCCTGTACCGGAACCGGATGATCTACCAGAATGCCGAAGCCCAGTACAGGACGCTTAAACATATACTCGGAAGCATGAAAGCGGGTACTTACTTTGTTACCGGGATTCAGGAAGCGATTGATGGTTTCGGCCTTGATCATCTGTATGCAACTGTATCTGCGGATCTGAATATATATTCGAAGAACGATGCCGACTAAAGCTGTGGTCATAGGGGGTTCTGCAGGGAGTTTCCAGGTGGTGATCCGTATCCTGGAATTGTTCCGGCCCAATCTGCCCATACCGGTGTTCCTCTGCCTGCACAGGCTCAAACAGGTACGGAAAGGATTTGAAGAAACACTTAATTACAATGCTTCCCTTCCAGTAAGGGAACCGCTGGACAAGGAGAATATCCGTCCGGGAAGAATCTATCTGGCACCCTCGAACTACCATATGCTGATCGAGAGGGATCTGACCATCGCATTGTCTACCGAGAATCCGGTCCATCATTCAAGGCCTTCGATCGATGTGTGTTTTTCATCAGCCGCCGATACCTATGGAGAGGGGCTTCTTGCCCTGCTTTTGTCGGGAGCGAACCAGGATGGCACGCAGGGCGTGGCTGCCGTAAAAAGGAATGGCGGTGCCGTCGTGATCCAGGACCCTGAAGACTGCGAAATCAGGACCATGTGCGAATCAGCGATCAAATTAACAAAGCCCGACCAGATATTAACAGTTTCGAACATCATTGAATTTGTATCTTTGCTTTAACATGGAGAAGGGGGACCGATACAGGATCATCATTATCATTTCGTATGTACTTCTGATAATTTGTTCCGTTGTATTGATTGCCAGCCTCTGGAACAACCTGAGCCTGAACCCAAACGTCCAGGCAGGAAATGGCCTGTATTTCCTGGTTTTCGCCATCCTTATTCTGGCTTCCATGATTTTTATCCTTCACCTTATAGAAGAAAACCGTGTCTTTTCACAAGAACCGGAGAAGGAGTTCAGCCATGTACCCGAAGATAAACCGGTGGCCGAATCAAGCCCTTCGGTCCCGGCACCATTTGAGGTGGATATTGACCTGCTGGCCGGGAACATTGTGCCCCGTATCGATTTGAAGGAATCCATCCGGGATCATGCGGAACAGATCCTGCTCAACCTGGCAAAACACTTCGAGATCGTGCAGGGCATCGTTTACCTTAAAAATACCGGGACCCAGGAATTTGAAGCAATCTGCACCTATGCGTATGCCTCCGAGAAAGATCCTGCGCCGTTTAAAACAGGGGATGGCCTTCCCGGGCAGGCAGCCAAGAACAAGACCATCATGCACCTGACATCCATTCCCGAAGGATATCTCAAGATCCAGTCCGGTCTGGGCACCTCCTCACCCAGAAACCTGATTTTCATTCCCCTGTTACTGAACAAGGATACCTTCGGCATCATTGAACTGGCATCCTTTCATCCCCTGGATAAAGAAACCGAATGGACCTTGAGGAACCTGGCCAGGATCATCGGAAACTCCCTGGTTGCCAAAATCAAATCCGCCCAGAAAAAATGAACCTGACCAGGAAACAATGGGCTCTACTGATATCCGTCCTTGCGGGTTTGGCATTCCTGTTGCTGACGATGTTCATCATAAGCATCCGCACAGGCCTTCCAATAAGTCCCCGTGGTTTCATCGGGATCCATAAAGAACACCCGGAGATCTTTTTGCTTTATTTGTTGCCCCTGCTTTTCCCGGGACTGGTCCGTATTCATTTCCAGAGAAGAGAGAAAGACCGGGAATATTACCAGAGGATGATTGAGCGGAAGGACGATACGATCAATCGAAATGCGGAATTTGCCAAGGAAATCGGGAAAGGAAATTATTCCGTTCATATTATTCCGGAAGGGGACCAGGACGTACTCGGGAAATCCCTCCTGGTCATGAAGGAGAACCTGCTCGCCAACCACCGCAAGGAATCGATCCAGAATTATATATCCGAAGGCAAGAATCTTGTCTCCAACATCCTCCGGATGTATAATAAACTAGAGGAACTGGGAGACCATGTGCTGGAACATCTTGTCAAATACATCGATGCAATTCAGGGAGCCATATACCTGTACAACGAGGAGAATAACACCCTGGTGAACCTGTCGACCTATGCCTATAACCGGAAAAAATTCATCACCCTGGAATTCCGGGTAGGTTACGGCCTGATCGGGCAGTGCGCATATGAGAAAGATTATATTTATCGCACGGAGATCCCGGAAGATTATTTTACGATCAGTTCCGGATTGCTGGGAGAGAAAAAGCCGATCAGCCTTCTTATCGTACCGCTGATCTCAGAAGAAATGCTTCAGGGGGTTGTGGAGATCGCATCCCTGAGTCCAGAAATACCTGAACAATCCATCTCACTTGTACAGGAACTTGGAAGCATCATCGCCCGCACAGTATTCAACCTCAGGGTAAACCAGAAAACGGAAAAATTACTCGAGGAGTCGCAGAAGATGACGGTCGAGCTACAGAGAAATGAAGAAGAACTCAAAGAAAACGCTGAAGAAATGAGGGTTACCCAGGAAGAGTTGAAACTCTCGAACGAGCAGCTGGAAGCCCAGTTCAGGGAAGTGGAAAATGCGCATAAAAGGCTGCACTGGCTCCTGGAAAATGCATCCGAGTTCATCAGCATCTACGATAAGGATCTCCGGAATACCTATACCAGTCCCTCAGTAACCCGGATCCTCGGATACACCCCTGAGGAATTGATGAAGGGCAAGGATTTTGAACGCCTGACCCTCGAAGGACAGGAGCAGATGAAGGCTATGTTTGAAGGGATCGTGCAGGACCCGTCCCTTACCCCAACCATCGAATACACCTATGTGCGCAAGGATGGCCAGCAGGTATCGCTTGAATCAAAGGCGAGGAATCTGCTTGAGGATCCGGCCGTTAATGGTATCATTATGAATACCAGTGATATAACCGAAAGGAGAAGGAGGGAAAAAGAAGAACGCATCCGTACCCGTATGCAATCGCTCTCTGAGAACTCCCTTGACCTGATCATTCGCATGAACCTTGACGGGCAATTCTTCTATGCCAACCCGGTGGTGGAAGATTATCTCGGGAAAACCCCTGCGGATCTTATCAATAAGAACCTGGCTGAAATTGAGCTACCCCCCGTTTTAAAGGAATTCTTTGAGATGACCATCACCGGCATTATGGAAAGTCCCCGAAAATCAAATGTTGAACTGATTATTCCCGTGCAGATGGGAGGCAGGTCTATCGAGCGGATCATGAACATGGTCGCCATTCCCGAATTCAGCGAAAAGGAGCTCGAAACCATACTGATTATCGGCCATGACATTACCGAGGCCAAGCGGATCGAAAAGGAGATCCAGGTCAAGAACCGCAAGATCGAGGACAGCATCCAATATGCCGAACGCATACAGAGCAGCATCCTGCCCGGGATAAAACTGATTCAGAAATACTTCCCGAAGTGTTTTATCTACTATAAGCCGAGAGATGTGATCTCGGGTGATTTCCCGTGGTTCTTCCCGAAAAGCAGGGACCTGGTTTATCTTGCTGCCGTTGATTGCACGGGTCACGGAGTTCCGGGTGCACTGCTTTCCTTTGTCGGTTATTTCCTTCTGAACAACATCGTCGAACATGAGAAGGAATTTACTTCCGGTGAAATTTGCGACAAGCTCCATGATGGAGTGCGCAGAACCCTTAAACAGGAGAGCGAAGAGGCAGATGCACGGGACGGAATGGATATTGCCTTCTGCATGATCGATACCGCCAAACGCGAGATCCAGTATGCAGGTGCACACCGGCCCCTGTATCTTCTCAGGAACGGTGAACTGATCGAATTCAAAGGCGACCGTAAAGCGATAGGCGGCATCCCTGCCCGGATAAAGGAAGAAACGCCCTTTGCCAATCATGTCATTCCCTATCAGACGGGGGATAAGATCTTTTTCTTCACCGATGGCATGCCCGACCAGCTCGGGGGACCCGAGAACAAAAAGTATTCCCCTAAAAGGATACGGGAAACCATCCTTGAAAAACCGGGATTCACCATGAACCAGTATGAGAATCATTTCATGGGCGACTTCGAAGAATGGATGAAGGATGCCAAGCAGATTGACGACGTATTGCTCATCGGTATAGAATTTTAAACCTTTATCAAATTCCTTCTCCCTTTTCCGTATTCTTTCTTTACTTTGGATTGTTTTTTATTATTTTAGTTAGAACAATGAACCTCATACGATGGCTGATATGAAGGATTCACCGCATAAAGGCTTCCTTGAATTCGTATACGATTTTTATTCCTCCATGAAATCGCATGAGATCAAACTCGTGTACGAGGGAAAAGTGACCCATCAAATCACCAAAGCCTTCATTGCGCTTGCAGAAGCTCAGATGGTCGAGAGCAAGGAAGCAGCCAAGGTCCAGCGCATCGTTTTTCATGTTATGGTTGAGTGCCTTCAGAACATCAGCAGGCATGCTGATGAAAACGAATTAGGCGAAGCCATCTTTTCCGGAAAAGGCATTTTCATGGTCAGCAATACGGATGAGGCTTATTGTATTACGACAGGCAATGCCATTTTGAACGAGAAAATCCCTGGTCTTTCCGAAATGCTTAATGAAATCAATACCATGAATGCCGAAGATCTCAAAGATCTGTATGTGCAGCAAATGCGTGAAGGGAGGCTTTCCAGCAAGGGCGGAGCGGGACTGGGATTTATTGATATTCGCCGAAAAACAGGTAAGCAGCTTGATTTTCACTTTTTACCCATCACCGACAAGGTTTCCTTTTTCCTCTTGACCACTTTAATACCAAGAACACTATAACAAACGTTAATATGGAACCACTGAAAATTACCGGTACCGAAGACAGCCCGCATATCACCCTTGATCGGGAGGCCAATGTTATGGAAGTGTCGGGCAGGTCGCTGCCGGAGGATGTAATTACGTTCTATTTGCCCGTTGTGAGATGGATCGAGGAATATACCAGGAATCCGCTCGAGAATACCGTATTTAATTTTAAACTCACCTA
>CAZVLG010000478.1:0-2172 GCA_964627835.1 uncultured Bacteroides sp. | reverse complement strand
TTGTAATCGACATATGGAAAACAGGACCGCAACAACCCGGTCCGTTGATGCTTACTGTTGCTGCTGCTTCGCGTCTATGCTCAGGGTTGCATGAGGCACAGCCCTCAGACGTTCAGGCTTGATCAGCTTGCCCGTAGCGCGGCAGATCCCGTAGGTTTTATTTTCTATCCTTACAAGGGCAGCCTGAAGATGCTGGATGAATTTTTGCTGCCGCTGGGCAAGTTTGCCGGCTTCTTCCTTCGAAAGGGTTGCGGCGCCTTCTTCCAGTACTTTAAAGGTTGGGGAGGTATCCTGGGTGTCATTGCTTTCACCGTGGGTTATTGCATCTTTCAATAACTCGTAGTCCTTCTTCGCCTTTTCGAGTTTAGTCAGAATGATCTGTTTGAATTCCGCCAACTCTTCGTCCGAGTATCTCGTCTTTTCTCCCATGACTCACAAAATTTTCGCAAATATAAGAAAAATAAATATATGCAAATTTGTTATCAAATACCAGCTACTTTTTCGATTCTGATCCAGGTCTGGACTTCTTCATCGATCTTTACTTTTTTTGAATTTTCCCGATCCAGTTTTTCAACAAGTTCGACCTTTTTAGCAAGGGTTTGGGCACCAATATAGTCCCGGTGGTGGATAATGGCCTGGTCCAGTGCCTCGTGCTTCATGATAAGGATCCGGATCTTGTCGGTCACGTCCAATCCGCTTTCCTTTCGATAATGCTGGATGCGGTTTATAAATTCACGTGCAATGCCCTCCTGGCGAAGCTCTTCCGTGACCGTAACATCCAGGGCTATGGTCAGGTTCCCCTCGCTGGCAACCAGCCATCCCGGTATGTCTTCGGTGATGATTTCCACATCTTCAGGCAGCAGGATCACTTTTTCCCCGGCGGCATCCAGCTTCCATTTTCCTTCTTTTTCAAACACTGTAATGTTTTCCTGGCTCATGTCCTGGATCCCGGCGGCGATGGATTTCATTAATTTGCCGAAGCGGGGACCCAGGGTTTTAAAGTTCGGTTTGATCCTTTTGACCAGGATCCCGCTGGTATCGCTGAGAAATTCAATTTCTTTTACATTGATCTCTGTGAGTATCAGGTCTTTGACCGCCTCGACCATGTCCTGGAAACCATTGTCCAGGACGGGGATCATCAATTTATTGAGGGGTTGTCTTACCTTGATGTTCACTTTCCGGCGCAGACCCAGAACCATCGAGGAGATCCGCTGGGCAAGGCCCATTCGTTCCTCCAGTCCCTCGTCAATCAAATCCGGGTCAAAACCGGGAAAATCACAAAGGTGCACCGAAGCAGCTTTGTGCCTGGCGCTGACCCTGTTCAGGTCGGTAAATATTTTTTCGGCATAAAAGGGAGCCAGCGGTGCCATTAGTAGCGAAACGGTTTCCAGGCAGGTATACAGGGTCTGGTAGGCGGCTCTTTTATCCAGGTCGAATTCTCCCCCCCAGAAACGTTTCCGGTTCAGGCGTACATACCAGTTGCTGAGGTGCTCAACCACAAATTCCTGAATGGCTCTTCCCGCCCTGGTGGGTTCATAATCATCCATCTGCAGGTTCACTTCCCTGACAAGAGAGTTAAGCAGGGAGATGATCCAGCGGTCGATCTCGGGTCTTTTGTTAACAGGGACTTCCTCCTTCGAATAGGCAAATCCGTCAATATTCGCGTACAGGGCGAAAAATGAATAGGTATTGTAAAGGGTGCTGAAAAATTTCCGTTTTACTTCTTCCACACCGTCGATGTCAAATTTCAGGTTATCCCAGGGCTGGGCGTTGGTCATCATGTACCATCTCAGTGGATCGGCACCGTGCTTTTCAATGGTTTCAAAAGGATCGACCGAATTGCCCAGCCGCTTTGACATTTTATTCCCGTTCTTGTCAAGCACCAGTCCATGCGATACGATGTTACGGAAGGAAACCGAATCGGATATCATGGTGGCGATGGCATGCAGGGTAAAGAACCAGCCCCGTGTCTGGTCCACCCCTTCGGCAATAAAATCAGCGGGAAACAACCTGCTGAATTCCTCCTTATTTTCAAACGGATAATGCCACTGCGCTGTGTGCATCGATCCAGCGTCATACCAGCAGTCGATAACCTCAGGCACGCGCTGCATGTCCGAACCGCAGTCGGGACAAGTCAAAACGACGGCATCAATGTATGGTTTGTGGAGTTCT
>CAZVLG010000477.1:0-2779 GCA_964627835.1 uncultured Bacteroides sp. | reverse complement strand
AATCCGGCGCCTGATATAATGGCCGTGCCATGCTGGTCGTCGTGGAACACGGGGATGTCCAGTTCCCGGATTAGCCGCTGCTCGATCTCGAAACATTCCGGGGCTTTGATGTCTTCCAGGTTGATCCCGCCAAAGGTTGGTGAGATGGCTTTGACATGTTCGATGAACTTGTCCACATCCGTTTCATTGATTTCGATATCGAAGACATCCACATCGGCGAAGATCTTGAAAAGCAGGCCTTTCCCTTCCATCACGGGCTTGCCGGCAAGGGCTCCGATATCCCCGAGTCCCAGTACCGCTGTTCCATTTGATATTACGGCTACCAGGTTGCCCTTGGCGGTATATTTGAATACATCGTCGGGATTCTTTTCAATTTCCAGGCATGGCACAGCCACCCCGGGCGAATAGGCCAGCGAAAGGTCCCACTGCGTGCTGTGGGGTTTGGTTGGGATCACTTCAATTTTCCCGGGTCTGCCTTCAGAATGATAATTCAAGGCATCTTCTTTGGTGAATTTATCCATTTTTAAAAGGTTTATGGGAATGTTAAAGCAAAGCTAATCATTATCCTGCTACGAGGTGATTGCCCTTGCGGGAGCCATGACATAAATCATTATGTTTTTGAGCAGGAGAATCCTACTGGCCCATTTCGGGGAGTTCTTTTTCGGGAAGGGGGTCTTTGGATATCTGGTCGGAGAGTTGGCGGTTCTTGAATATATCACAGGCCATATATAGGGACTGGCGGAAGGAACCGGACCGGGCCTGGTTGCTGCCTGCGATCTCAAAGGCCGTTCCATGTGCCGGCGAGGTCCGGATAATCGGAAGTCCCGCGGTATAATTAACTCCTTCATCGGGGACCAGTGTCTTGAACGGGATGAGTCCCTGGTCATGATACATGGCAAGGATACCGTCAAAGCGGCTGAAATCACCGGAACCAAAGAATCCATCGGCGGGGAAGGGGCCGAAAACGATCAGGTTATCTTCTTTTGCTTTCTTTATGGCGGGGATGATCTTTTCCTTTTCTTCCTGGCCAATAATCCCCTCTTCCCCGGCATGAGGGTTCAGTCCCAGCACGGCGATCCTGGGTTTGCGAATGTTGAAGTCACGCATCAGTGAGCTGTTCAGGATCCGGATCTTTTCCAGGATCCCATCAGTCGTAAGAAATTGAGGAACCTCCGAGATCGGGATATGACTGCTGACCAGTCCAACTTTCAACAGGTCAGATGCCAGTAACATAAGAGATTCCTCGGCATCAAAAAAGTCCTGCAGAAACTCCGTGTGCCCCGTATAACGGAAATTTTCGGACTGTATATTCTGTTTGTTGATCGGAGCGGTCACAATGGCCTGTATCCGGTTCTGTTTGAGGTCCTCCACAGCTCTCATCAGGGCGGCTATGGCTGCTTCGCCGGCGGCGGGGGTTGACTTCCCGAGTTCAACCCGTATCTCGTCGCTGACGCAATTGATGATGCTTGCTTTTTTGGGACTGGCTTCTTCGGGTGAGCGTATATTATGGAAAATGATATTTTCGAGATCCAGGGCTTTGCGATGGTAGGCTGCCACTTTTGGGGAACCGTAAAGTATCGGGGTACAGATTTCAAATATCCGCTGGTCGAGCAGGGTTTTCATAATGATCTCATAACCGATCCCGTTTATGTCACCATGCGTTATGCCAATTTTGATCATTTCTACTGCTTTTTAAGAAAATCGTACAAAAGCCTTACGCCGATCCCGCTGCCTCCTTTGCCACGGTAATTGTCCCTTGTCTTATTGAAGGCCGGACCGGCAATGTCCAGGTGGATGTAAGGGCTTTCGGTAAAATGTTCCAGGAACTTTCCTGCTGTAATGGCCCCTGCATACCTGCCGCCGATATTTTTAAGATCCGCGATATCCGATTTCAACAGCTCGTTGTATTCATCCCAGAAAGGGAATTCTGCGATCCTTTCGAAAACGGCCTCCCCGCTTTCTTTCAGACGGTCCATATCTTTCCTGTCGGCATTTCCCATGGCCACGATCCCGTATTTGCCTATGGCCGCATGGGCGGCGCCGGTCAGGGTGGCCACATCGAGCACAAGCAGGGGATCCAGCTTGTCGGCCCATGCAAGTGCATCCGCCAGGATCATTCTGCCTTCTGCGTCTGTATTCAGTACCTCCACGGTCGATCCGTCAAACATGCGTACAACATCTCCGGGTACGTAGGCATTGCCATCCGGCCGGTTATCGGTTGCAGGGATGAGTCCCACGACATAAACCGGCAATTTATTCTCAGCAATGGCATAGATGGCGGCGGCAACGGTGGCGGCACCTGCCATATCGCATTTCATGTAATCCATGCTGTCGTGGGTAGGCTTTAGGCTGAGTCCCCCGGTATCGTAAACAACCCCTTTGCCGACCAGCACAACGGGCTTTTTATTCCTGGCTTTTTCCGGTTTCCATGTAAGGATGGAAAATGTCGGCGGATCAATACTTCCCTTGTTTACGGCAAGCAGTCCGCCCATCCGAAGCGATTCGATTTTCTTTTTATGGAAGACCTCGACATCAAAACCTGCCTCCTCCCCTTTCTGTTTTATTTCCTTCGATAATTCAACGGCAGTAAGGGTCGAGAGGGGTTCATTCACCAGGTTGCGAGCCCAGTATACCGCCTTTACCACCCGGTCAAGTTCGTCCACCCGTTTTTTGGGGATGTCCTTAGCCAGGATTTTAAGGGTATGAAGGGAGTTTTTCTTTTCCTCCTTCTTATTAAGGTACCTGTTGAACTGGTAATTACTTAAGGCCATTCCCTCGG
>CAZVLG010000476.1:0-14631 GCA_964627835.1 uncultured Bacteroides sp. | reverse complement strand
TTATGGCACGCATGTACGATGTTCCGGGTGCCATTGCCAGGGACAGGGCCGGTATGCTGATCGAGCGGATCGGGCTGGAGGAAAAAAGAAACAAACTCGCAGGTACCCTTTCCGGCGGGATGAAACGGCGGATGAATGTCATAATGGCCCTGGTCCACGACCCGGAGATCGTGGTTTTTGATGAGCCTGAAGCGGGACTCGATCCGCAAAGCCGTATCCTGGTCAGGGAATTTATCCAGGAAACCGCCAGGCAAAAAACAGTGATCTTCACCACCCATAATATGGATGAGGCGGACAGGGTCTCTGACCGGGTGGCCATTATTGACCGTGGAAAACTTCTGAAACTTGACAGTCCCACGAACCTGAAAAAATCGATCGGGGAAGGGGACATCCTTGAGCTAAGTTTTCAGGGGGAGGATGGGGGACTCACACGGGCCGTGGAAAAACTTCGGAAGGAGGGATTCAACGTTATTGGCACACAGCCCGTGTTGATCATTAAGGCCATGGACCTGGTGCCGAAAATACCAAAGGTCTATTCGGTCCTTGAATCGGAGGGACTGCTGATATCACAAATGCAGATGCGTGAAAATACACTGGAAGACGTGTTTATCCATTTGACCGGGAGGGGACTCAGACCATGAAGTGGTATTATGTATTCATAAAAAGCCTTCGTGAACAGTTCAGGGACTACTGGATCCTGATCCTGACCCTCGTGTTTGCACCCTTTTTTGTGTTTATGTATTACCTGATGTCGGAGACAGAAACCCCTTCCTACAACATCGTATTTGTAAACCAGGACAAGACCGTCTATTTTTTCGGTCACCCACTGAACCTGGGCGATACCCTTGTTCATTATCTGCAGGAATATGCGGAAGGCGATGAGAGTGTGTTCCTTGAATTCAGGAAGGCGGAGAGCCGGGATGTGGGACTGAAAATGCTTCTTGACGGACGCGCGGAGGTAATGGTGGTCCTTCCGGCTGACCTGACACCCAAGCTGCTGAACCCGGACGGACAATCAAGCACCGGTTCCATGCTTGAACTGGTCGGGGACCTTACAGACATGGGTTATATCGTGGGGGCGATCTGGACGGAAGAGCTGGTCAATGAATTCGTCCTGGAGGCAACCGGCATTAAAATACCACTGGGCTGGAAGGAAACTTCCCTGGGACATTCCGGGCAGCGCAGTGAATTCGAGCTGTACGTTCCCGGACTGATGATCTTCGCCATTATCATGATGATGTTCACGGCCTCTGCATCCCTTGTCAGGGAGCCCGAAGCAGGCACGCTGGAAAGGCTGAAAATCTCAAAACTAACTGCCCTTCAATACCTTACCGGGGTATCCCTGATCCAGGTGGTCGTCGGGATCGTCTCCCTGCTTTTAACCATCTGGGTGGCCGTTGCCCTCGGGTACCAGGTCATTCCGGGTACTTTCTGGTTCATCATGGGGATCGGTTTCCTGACCAGCCTGTCCATGATCAGCTTCAGCCTGATCGTTGCGGCCATTTGCCGTTCGATCAAAGATGTGGCAATCATTGGCACCTTCCCGCTCATGCTCCTGATGTTCTTTTCGGGAGCGTTTTTCCCGCTCGGGGGAGGCAAATTATTCACCCTTGGGAATTTCACCCTGCATTTGAATGACCTTCTTTCCCCGACCTGGGCAGTGGATGCGCTGAACAAGGTGCTGGTTAAGGGACTGGAAATACGAAATACGGTGCCGGAGATGATGGCCATCCTGGCCCTTACCCTCCTGTATTTCCTGATCGGGGTATGGGCCTTCCGGAGAAGGCATATGAAAGCTGCCTGACGGGGATCATGGACGGATCCCTTCCACCCGGTGATTTACCGAATAATTGCTGCCCGAACTTATGCGATAATGAAAAACGATCCTGGCATTCGCATCTGTAAAAAATCCATCCAGTGTTTCCATACCCGGGCTTGTCCCGGTCAGGGGCAGGCTCAGGTAACCATTGGTGCGGACGAGGGCATCCAGTGTATTGCCCGGCAAGAAATTGATCCCGATCAAATCCACCCGGTTGCTGTAAATGGCCTCAATGGTTCCGCTGTAATACGTGGTATCAATTATCTCAAAAGGGATCACAGACATGTCTTCCCGGATGGTCGTAAAATAGAAGTCGCCCGTATAGTTTTTCCGGTAGTTCTCCAGGATGTCTTTTTCGCATCCGCCCGAGAACAGGACCAGGATCAATACTACCGATATGAATGGGATCCTGAGCATTATTTTCGTTCTTTCCGGATGACCAGGTTTATCATGATGCCATGCATCCAGTGTCCGGTGGAGTAATAGGGGACTGCCGGCTGGCCATCCTGGTAGAGCTGGATGGTCCTCGGCGGATCAAAACGGTTCTGGTTCCGGAGTCCCACATATAAAACCAGATCCGCCCCGATATACATCCGGGAGACCTGGTACCGGAGACCGATCCCAAGCTGAAGGTCCACCACGAGATGCCTGCGGTCAAATGATATCTTAACGCTGCCTTCCTGCCTGTAGCCCGGTATCGCCAGTGCGGAGTATTGCAAATTGTTCCTGATCAGGCAGTGTGTGTGAAACCCCGAAATCAAATGGACCCTGATATCGGAATACCCGAAGGAATATTGCAGCAGTACCGGCATTCCGATGCTGGTTGATTTCTCGGTATATTCGGCGCTCCAGGGATAAGCTTGTTCAAAACGATTGTTGCGGACATAAAGGCTCAGTCCCGACCGGATGGCCAGTGGCCGGTTGATGCGGTAGACCGGTGCAAGAAAGAACTGAAATCCGGGAGCATACAAGGATTTAAAACGCAAATCTGGCCGATCTTCCGGTGTGGAGATGATGACGCCGGTACCCATACTCGGGCCGCCTCCAAACTCCCAGTAAACATTTTCCATACGGATACCCCTTCGCACAATATCGCTCGCCTGTGACCATACCGAGAGAGCCGGTGCGGCAAGCATCAACAGAAAAAAGCAGGCAGACCTGGCATTCATTCAATTATCGCTTCCAAGCTTAAAGATCTTAAAAAACAGGGATTTGATCAAAAATAAAGCCCGGCTCTTATTCAGTTTTGTTATAAATAATGATATGCACTAATTTGGCCGGGCTTGCTTTCATGCTGACCCGGATTTGTGTTATAAGTCAGGTTGCCGGGTTATGAATTTATTTCTATATTTGGTTCAAACCCCTGTACCTATGAAAAAAAGCATACTCAAAGCGCTGGCGCTGGCCTTCCTGATGTGTCTGGCATTCTCCTCCTGCGAGCTGCTGGACTGTGAAACATGTGAATTGGTAACCGAAACCAACGGAGTGGAAACGGCGAGAGGTCCAGGCGTACTGACATGCGGGGATGAGCTGGCGGATAAGGAAAGCTACTCCCAGACCATCGGGAGTACCTATACCTATTACGACTGTAATTAGGCAGGATTATACCCGGACACCGATCACGGTTACATCGTCGATCTGTTCCACGTCTTTTCGCCATTCCTCAAAGATACTGTCCAGCTCGGCACCCTGTTCGAGCATAGACTTTTTCTGGAGTTCGCCCAGCACCCGTTTAAAATTCTTGCTGAGGAATTTTTTCTGGTTGGGCCCCCCGAACTGGTCCGAATACCCGTCTGAGAACACATAGAAGGTGTCTCCCTTTTTCAGGTCGATCCAGTGGTTTGTATAAGGCTTCATGGATTCATGGATGGCGACCGGCATTTTGTCTGCCTTGATCTCTGTGAGTTCCCCGTTGCTGATGATCCAGAGGGGATTGTTGGCCCCTGCAAACTGCAGGCTTATTTTCTCGGGATCGAGCAGGCAGATGCCCATATCCATGCCGTCCTTGACATCGCTTGTTTCCTCCATCTGTTTGAGCGAGCGGATCACATCTTCACGGAGGGTATTCATGATCTGGTCGGGCTGGATGATCCCCTTGCTGAGGACGATCTCATTCAGGAAACTGACGCCCAGCATGCTCATGAATGCCCCTGGTACCCCGTGACCGGTACAGTCCGCCGCAATGATCACATGCTGTCCGTTCTCCACTTCTGCCACCCAGTAGAAATCACCGCTGACAATGTCCCTGGGCTTGTACAGCACGAAATGGTCGATTTTGTCGGAGAACAGTTCCAGGCTGGGCAGAAGGGCCGTTTGTATACGCAATGCGTAATGAATACTGTCGGTGATGTGTTTCTTCTGGTAGGCAATCTGGTCGCGCTGGAATTCGGCGAGCTCCTTTTGCTGCTGGATCTCGTCTTTCTGGGCAGAGATCAACTTGTTCTTGGCCTCCAGCTGTATGTTGGCTTCCTTCTTGATCTTGTATCCCCTGTAAATGAAGTATCCCAGTCCGGTCACAAGTATGAGGGCAATAACGAAAAACCAGATCAGCATTTTCTGTTTTTCGATGGCCCTGAGCTGGGCAATGAGGACGGTCTCCTGCTCGGATATTTTCGTGGTTTGCTCTGCAATGCGTGATTCCTGCAGTGTGATCTCCTGAATTTGCTGATCGAGGACCGCCTTCTGGTTTTCCACCTCTTTTTGCTGGCCGGCGATCATGCTGCGCTGCTGGCTTATCTCTTTTACCTGGCGGTCAAGGACCACGGTCTTCTCAATAATGGTTTTTTGTTTTGTTTCGATCTCGGCATTCAGGTTCCGGAGCAATTCCTGCTGTTCGCGGATCTTCTGGTCCTGCTGGGCGATCTCCACCTTCTGGGAATCGATGATGACCCTCTGTTCACGGGTCACTTCTTTTTCCTCCTCAAGCGCAACCTCCGTTACCTTAAATAACTCTTCCCAATCCTCCCGTGTTTTAACGGCCGTAAAAAGGAAAGCTTCCGAAACCTGCAGCTTCTCCTCCTTCAATCGTTGTTCATTCACCTCGAATCTCGGTTGTCCCTCGTAAACGACAAAATTAAGCATGCCTTCATTGAAATCATACCCCTCCCCGATCACCAGGGTATTGTTCCCCTTAGTCCGGTTCAGGACCGATTTCATGTTGAATCCCTGGTCTTTGTTGACATAAAGGATGTGGCATTTTTCAATATTATCCAGTTCCGGGTACTGGAAGATCTTGATGGGCTTTTGCTGGATGAACTGCCTTGTTTTGGCCATTTCGTAAAGATCCATAACGAATTGGCTGTCTTTCCCGAGCACGGCGATCTTGAAATCGGCATGCGACTGGATAGCATCGTCGTACCCAACATATTTCGCAATATCCAGGATATACAGGGCACGGGTTGAATTATCCCATACTTCCTGCGAAACATCCTGCGATCTGAGTGCACCGAACTGGAAAACGAAAAAACATCCCAGCAGGCCGATTACTATTGATTTCATATCCGTAATAAATAATTAATATTCAAGCATCTGTTGCCGTGATTACAGCACGGCTTCAAACTCATTTGTCCCTGGCGCAGCGAAACCCCACATTCATATCCACCCAGTAAGGTCTCAGGCTTTGCCGGAACCAGCATGAATTGCAACCTTTCCCGGATCTCCATCCACCGCCGCGTATAACCCTTCGTTTACCGTACATGGGACCAACGGGATTGTCTCCAGGGGAATCCAGGTAGTAATCCTTGTCATAAAAATCATGCACCCACTCCACCACATTGCCGGCCATGTCATGAAGGCCAAATGCATTGGCCGGAAAGGACCCGACCGGGAGAGGGTGCCCGTATGTGCCGTAATAATTGGCCAGGGTGGAATCCAGGTCGTCTCCATTCGGATAATTTTTCTGAACCATTTGACCGCGTGCTGCATATTCCCATTCCGCTTCGGTTGGCAGCCTTTTCCCTGCCCAGCTGGCATATTTGACGGCATCGGCCCAGGCAACCCCGACTGCCGGATGATCCGGGAATTTAAGTCCACTGCAAAAAGCATCCATTCCCCAGAATTCCGGAAGGGAGTGTCCTGTTTCCATGCAGAACTCGTAATACTGGGCATTGCTGACCTCGTATTTGTCAAGATAAAAGGAATCGATCCGCACTTCGTGTGCCGGATCGTCAACATATTTTGCGTCCGGCGATGGGGTTTTTCCCATGATGAAGAAACCGCCGGGGATCAGGATCATTTCCTGCTGAATGGCAGCTTCGGGGTACCCGGAAGTTTCGTCTGATGCCTGCTGGCCGCAACTGATCAGCAGGAGCGTCATGGATATGGACAAGAAGGCGAGGAAAGTTTTCATAATTTGACGGGTTAAGAGATTATATTGTCATTCAAACTGTCCAAATTTAATCCGGGCCCGGAAAGCCGAACTCTCGTCAGGCAGCCGGATCCCCTCAAAATAAGCAAAGGGATCCTCCTGTGAGGGTTTTTGCATCCGGATCTCCAGATTGTCGCCAAACCTGGTTTCTGCCCGGTAATTGATCTGGAATTCCTGCACGTTCCCGGATGCATAGGTCTTTTCATCGTAGAAGTCCTGTATCCATTCGATATATTTAATTGCATTTACATGATTGTTAATGTCCAGGTCTGAGTAACGTGCAATAAGCGATACCTGCCTGTCGGGTTCTGCAATGCCCGGGAGCTTGTCCGGCACACTCTCAATGGCATGCAGGCTGCCCACATCAAAGCCCTTGAGGTAACCTGTCCCATTCATTTTTTTAGGTTTTCCCGTGTTCCCGTCCAGGATCAGCCAGGCTGTAGTTGCCGTTGCAAACAGCCTGTTGTCCTCTGATAACATGCGGTAATCCCGTAAAAAAAACAAGCGGCTCGGTCCCTTGTGCCAGGTCTCAATGATTACCGGTTCGTTCATCTGGGGGTAAGCATGCATGATGACATGGAACCTTGAGAGAACCCAGTAAACCTTTTCACGCTTCATGTCGTGGTAACCGAATCCATGCAGGTCCGAGTGAATAGCAGCGCTTTCCAGGAGCATGCTTGCCAGGGTATAGAATTTGGTCTGGCCGTTGAGGCTTACAAAGTATGCGGGAATCCTGTTTTCAATGCGCAAGATCAGGTCTGTCTCGGAGTATTTCATTTTGAGTCTTGAATAACCTTATGAAATTACAATTCTTTTCGGAAAAACTGAAGACAGATTCCCTATGGATCGGGCATGTCCCGGTTCACGGTTTCCGGAGAGAATGCCGGCAGGCATACGGCGATGTATTCGGCTCCTCCAGGTTCGGGTGAACTGTATCTGACCCACTCACCCTTACTCACCATGATGGCCTGTCCGGCGTGCAAAAAAAACATGTCCTTCCTGGTTTCAACTTTCAGAATACCACTCGTTACTATAGTGTATTCATTGAATGCTGGGGTCTGACCCGGTTCCGCCCATCCCGGGGGACTTTTCATGCGGGCGATGCTGATTTCCGTCGTACCGGAATTTACCCTGCCAAAAAACTCTTCGATCTTCTTCGGCATATTGCCTGCTGCTTCGATGATGGTCGGCGCTTGAATTATTTTGATCATAAAATAGGGTTACATCAAAAATAGATAAAAATGAAGAGCTTGCGTATATTTAAGGTGGCATGAATGTCAGTTTTATTCTGGTGGAGCCGGCTGTGCCCGGAAATATCGGTGCCTCTGCCCGGGCCATCAAGACCATGGGATTTAAGGACCTGAGGCTGGTAAATCCGGGTGATCATTTGGGACCTGAAGCCAGGATGATGGCCCATGCCTCGGGGGAAATCCTTGAATCTGCAGGATTGTTCCACCGGCTTGAGGAGGCGCTGGCAGATCTTGACCTGAGCATTGCCACTACCGCGAAAACCAGGGACGCACGGGTTGAATACCTTCCCTGCGCCAGCCTGCCTGAGATCATACGTTCAAAGGGCAGGGGACTGGGGGGCATCGGGATCGTTTTTGGCCGGGAAGAATCGGGACTGAGCAACCATGAGATCCGGATGTGCGACCTTGCTTCCACCATCCCCCTGAAACAGCCCTACCCCTCCCTCAACCTGGCCCAGTCGGTGATGATCTATGCCTATACACTGGCCGGTCTGGCCCCGGTAACAAAGGAAATGCGTTCCATGGTCCCGGACAGCAATGCATTCCCGACCATGATGGAGAGATCCAAAGGCCTTCTCAAGAAACTGGAAATAGATCGCAATCCCGCCCTGTACAACAGGATCCTGGAGCGTATCGCCCTGCTTGAGGAAGACGATATACACCTGCTCCTTTCGGTACTGGGCCGGCTCGGTTGAATAACAGAAACCAGGATGATGAATGCAGCAATTCCGAATGTACCTCGTCTTTTAAGACTACCGGTAAGCTATAATGAAATCATCCGGCTTGATCTTGAATTAAAATGCATCAATAAACCAAAAATTCCTTAAAACCTGAAATCATGAAACAAAGCCCTTTGAAAAAGAACATTTCAATCCTGTGCATACTGGTGCTGGCGGCATCGGCAGGATTTGCCCAGGTCCACGGAAACGGGAACCTCGTTGAACAGGACCGGAACGTCGCATCCTTCAGCGCTGTCAGTGTAAGCAGCGGCATTGACCTCACTGTAAAACAGGGAACCCAGACCGCACTCACGATCGTCTCGGATGAAAACCTGCAGGAATACATCGTTTCTGAGGTGGAAGGCGAAGTGCTGAAGATCTATGTAAAGAAAAACACAAACATTCAAAGAAGCACCCGAATGGAGGCGCATGTAACCGTATCGGAACTGAAACGAATAAGCGTATCGGGTGGTGGAGATGTCGAAAGCCTGAACATGATCAATGCCGAGGACCTTTCGATCAGCATAAGTGGTGGCGGGGACCTGGACTTTGAATTAACGGCCAGCCGGACCGTCTGCAACATGAGCGGAGGCGGGGATGTGGATATGACTGGCAACATCAGGGAATTCAAGGCAGAACTGAGCGGAGGGGGAGATATTGAATTTAACGGTGAGCTTGGGACCTTAAACGCGAACCTTTCAGGAGGTGGCGATGCCAGTATCTCGGGAGCAAGCACAGGTGCAGGCGTTGTGGTCAGCATATCGGGTGGAGGTGACCTCGATCTGGACCTGGACTGCGATAAACTCAAGGTCACTGTTTCCGGGGGTGGCGATGTCTCCATAGATGCCGGGGAAAATGTTTCTGAAGCGAGCCTTCTGGTCAGCGGAGGAGGGGACCTTAACATGAAGCTCAAAGTGGTTGATTGCGCAGTCACTGTAGGCGGAGGCGGTGATGCCTTGTTGAATGGCTCGGCCCAGAAATTCTCGGGAGAAGTTAAATCCGGCGGGGACCTGAGTGCCGAAAACTTTGTTGTACAGGCGGCCATTATCAATCTGACGGGCGGTTCCGACGCCTGGATACATGTCGAGAAAGAACTGAAGCTGACTGCCAGTGGAGGGGGACAGATTTACCTCAGCGGTGATCCGCATATCGATGCAAACCTGACCGGAGGATCCAAGGTACACACGAAGTGAAACAAGGGGACGGTCCACAACCTTCAAGGATGGGAGCGTACACCTGAGGTTTTGGCTTTCACAAGATAAAGGGAATAATGGCCTTTCTATCAGGGGGGTAATCTTCAAATCTCTTGCGGTACCACCGGTGATGGTCCAGGGACCTTGGAACCAGGTTGACCATGGTCCAGACAGCAAACGCAAGCGCGGCCGGGCTCCAGGTCATGATCGCAAAACCGGTCCATTCCAGGACCTCTCCAAAAAAATTCGGACAGGATACATATCGAAACAATCCACCCATGGGAATGGAATATCCGTTTTGTGTATTCTTACGCAGTGCAAGGAGCGTATTGTCGGCGTTCAGGTTGATGACCATGCCTGTCAGGAAAACAAGGATCCCAATGATAAAACGTGCGTCGTAGAGCCAGTCGAGGGAATAGCCCGGTGACACCGTCCCGAAATAATAACCGTTGATGAATCCATTCACAAGGTTAAAACAGATTGCGAGCAGGGCAATCAGGAAGGGCATAAGCTTGCTTGAGGTATGGGTGCGGAAGGGAAAAATGATGGAACGGTTGATATAATGTATGCTGTAAATCAAAAAGAAGATCAGCATGGGAATGCTCATCGGGTTGGGGCCAAAGAGGAAAAACGAAACAAACATCACAAGCGCGGGAAGTTCCATGATCACCCAGCCCAGCCGGTTTGGGATCATGGGTCCCCAGCCCTTCCTGACATGCCTTCCATAGGGAGCCGTAACGTTCAGGAGAAGCGGGAGCATGACAAGGGCAAATCCGATCCAGATCCAGACCAACAGGTAGTAATGCTCAGTGCTCATTGAAGATCAAATATAATGGTTCTCCCTGAACCAGTTAATGGTATCCTGCAAAGTTTCCCTGAAGGTCCTTGGATGGTAACCGAGCTCTCTGCCGGCTTTCTCGCTGCTGATCCGTTTATGTGCGGTTTTCAGGATTTCAACGGATTCACGTGTGTAAAGCGGTGTGCTGCCTGTCATCCGGGCCCATAATTTCAGAAAAGGCACACCGATTTTTGCAAGCCAGTATGGAAGAACCGGGAGATTTTTCCCGTTCCCTTTTAATTCACGAAGCATATGGTAAAGATCGGCAAGGCTCACGTAATGGCCCGAAAGAAGATAACTCTCTCCGGTCCGTCCCTTTTCCATTGCGGCGAGCGTTCCATCCACCACGTCTCTTACATCCACCCAGTCGTAACCACCCGGAATCAGGGCGGGTATCTTGCCGCTGTAAAGCTGCAGGATGGCCTGTCCGATCAACGAGGGCTTAAAATCATTGGGACCCATAACAGAGGTTGGATTGATAATGACGGCATCGAGTCCGCCAGCCACAGCTTCCTGCACAGCCTGTTCTGCCAGGGCCTTGGAGCGGTTGTATAAAATCTTATCATGGACAGCCAGAGGGCGGGTCTCGTCCAGCACCTCGTTCAGGGGATCGTGGACCAGGGCGTGGATGGAACTGAAATGGACAAGGCGCTTAACGCCGGATTGGCGGGCCGCGTTCAAGACATTCCGGGTCCCCTCCACGTTGGTCTCAAGGACCTGCCTGTCGCCGTTAATGGAAATACTTGCAGCAAGGTGAATGAAGACCTCCGTTCCATCAACCAGCTCCTTTAAAGCCCCGGGATCCATCAGATTTCCCTGGACGTGCTCGATGGGAAGTCCGTCAAGGCTATCGGTGTATTTATTAACCAGGACTTTCAGTTCATGCTTCCGGTCAAGCAGGGCGCGGCACAGATTGGTCCCAATATGTCCGCTCGCCCCTGTGATGGCGATTTTCATGGAATGGGTTTATGAAAGGATAAAAATAGAAAAATCAGGCCAATACAGAATAGCTCGTTTTCAAACATACGGTCAGTTTGCTGAAAACATGACTGGAAATTCATGGGTTTCTCTTGTATAGGCTGACGAGCGGATGCAGGTCCCGGCGCCCCTCGGCAACAAGCTCCGCCATTTTACGGGTATGGCCCTCCAGGCTGTAATACAGAACAAGGATTTTCCCCATACAATGAAGTTTTTTCAAAGTACCTGAATTATATCCGGATATCCAACAGGCAGGTTATTTCCTCCGGAACTAGTTTATTTCCTCCGGAACGAATTTATTTCCTCCGGAACTAATTCATTTCCTCCGGAACTAATTTATTTCCTCCGGAACGAATTTATTTCCTCCGGAACGAATTTATTTCCTCCGGAACGAATTTATTTCCTCCGGAACAAATTTATTTCCTCCGGAACGAATTTATTTCCTCCGGAACTAATTCATTTCCCTTTTAGTTTCCGGATTTCCTGGTGGTGCTTAACAACAAGCTGTTCCTGTCTTTCGCGGGACTGCTTACGATAAGCCTCAAATTCTTCCTTTGTTTCTTCAAGATCCCTTCGGTAGCGCCGGGTGCTTGATACGCTTCGTCTGGTTGAAAGGAAAAGGATCACCGAGAGGGTGGCCAGGGCTGCTATGATCATCCACACGATCGAATTGTAAAGGGCCTTTTGCATGGGTATCCCGATGAAAATCATCCTGTCCCTGTTTTTAATGGCCTGTTCAAGCTGCTTGTTCGCCTCCTGAAGATCGGCCTGCTGGGTTTCGATCAGGGCATGGCTTTCGGTGAGCCGGCCTTCCAGCAATTGGATGTTATTTTTCGCAGCTTCCAGGGAATCCAGGGAATTGGATTTTATCTTCTGGAACATGTCTTCCCGGATGGCCCGGAAGTCATTGTAAATCCTCGTCCTTTCTTCCAGGTAATCGAGCTGTTCCTCAAGCGTCCCGGTATCCAGGACTTCCGGGGTGCTGCTTTGCCCGGAGAGTCGACCGGCGGAAAGGCTCATCAGGCAGATTATTACTATCGGGGTGAAGTGGCTTTTAAGAAGGGTCTTCATATGCGAATATGTTTCTCGGGATTATTAATATATGATACAACTAAAAACGCGGTTTTATTTGGAAAATTATGGATCCGGGTGTTTAAAGCGGATGGGTGAATCCAGGAAACCTCAGGGCATGGGGAGCAAACCCTCCCATCTTACCTTCCATGTGCCGTCTTTTGGTATTCCCGGATTGGGAACGGTGCAGCCATCGTAACCCGCACACATCATGGCAACCGCCGTCAGGAGTCCCCCGTTCCCCGGCAGGTAAAGCCTGAGTCTTCCGTCCTGGAAGTTGTGCCCGTTTGGCAGATAGGTGTTGGTCTTTGGCTGCATGAACAGGGCATCGATGGCTTTACCGGGCTGCCCGAGGCGGACGGCCGTCATAGCGGTGAGCGGGAAATCCCAGCCCCAGGTATCTTCCCATTGCCAGTTCTCCCATACAAAATCAAAGGTTTTCCGCATGATGGCCGTGTCAAGGAGGGAATTCCCGGGCAGGGCGCCGTATGCTCCGAGCACGGCCGGATGGTCATGCATATGGGTTCCCTCGATGTAGGCGAGGGGGACACTTTCTGCCGGGACATAGAGGCCATCCTGAGCGTAGAGCGGGGATAACTTATTAAGGACCTCCTGCCACCCGGCAGGAACTTCGGACTCCAGGCGTTCGGCCCACTGAATGGCTGTGTGCAGTCCCCAGTACCAATAAGACAGTTCAAAGGGAGGGTTGAAGGTCGTACGGGCATCGAAACATTCCTGGGCCGGGATCAGTACGGGTCCCAGTTCATACCGGTCCTTTGCCTGGTTGTACAAGGCATAGGAAGCCATGAAGTCCGCCGTGGCAAAAACCAGGTCCCTGTATTTTTCGAGGGTTTCCCGGGTGGGCGAATCCCGGTAGCACAATTCGGCAAAATAAATGTAATGAGGTTGCTGCCAGATCAGGAAAGAGCCGACGGACGAGGGACTGTCGGCCCCGGATGGATCGGTCATTTTTTGCCAGCGGACGCCTTCGTAACCCTGCCTGCGGGCAGTTTTTCCGGCTTCTTCCGCTGCCCCGGAATACCAGGCAAGTGATTTTTCCAGTATTTCGGTCCGGCCCCATAAGGAAAAATGCACCAGGTGCCACCAGGCCATTTCCAGGTGGAACTTGCCGTACCAGCTGTTATAGGTCAGTCCCGTTTCCTGGGGGGGATTTTCTCCCGCGCATTGCGCACGGGTCAGATACTGGGAAAGCACCACCCTCCGCTCAAGTTCATGTGCCCTGGGATCCGTGCTCCCTGAAAAATCCACCGCTCCCCCGAACAGCCAGAATTCCTTCCAGGCATCATTGCTCAGGCGGCGGGTTTCTTCAAATTCCGGCAGGTCGGTGGAGGCACCCCCGGGTGCGAACAGCACGGAAACATCCATGCTGGTTGAGTCCGAATGCAGTTCGAAAACATGTTTTCCGGATTCTGAGATCCGGGCACCCGATGTCCAGGCCAGCTTTACGTGGTATTCGGTATCGTCCAGGATGCGTTTAATGGATGCACCTTCAGAGGTTGCGTCCTGCAAGAGGCTATGGTGTTTTTCCGGCAGGTCCCAGCGGCAGGCCATATCGGAATGCTGGCCGCTTGGATAAGCAAAGCTGAGCCGCACCTTCATGCGTCCTGATGCGAGCAGCTCCGACCGGACATGGAAAGCGATCAGGTCCATTTCCGGGTGGCAAACCGTGACAACCTCAACCGGTTCGCCGAAAAACTTGAACGAACTCCTGATCTCGCCTTCCCACAGATCAAGTACCTGGGACTCGGGTTCAATGGCGTCCGGATCCGCGGCATTCCCGTTTTCATCCATGAAAGCGAAACCCAAAACACCAAGATGCAGGCGATGGGGATTGACCCTGAAATATTCAACGGCCTCCCTGCTGCGGGCAGGTTCCCTCAGTTGTACGGAATAGGCAACGTCCCTCCCGCCGACAGGGTAAAGGGACATGGTCTCCGACACATCGTATTGGTTTTGATTCGGGAAACGGTGCCATCCCCAGTCGCTCTGGGTCCCAAGGGGGATTCCCCTGCTGTATTCTTCCGGGAAGGTCTGCAGTCCCGTGATATCTACGGTAAAGGCAAATCCCCCGTTGCCAAGGGTCAGGGACCCCAGGGTGTCCATCTCCGTGTTTATTACCTGGTGCCTGCGCACGAGTGATTCGCGGTTAATAATCTCGTCCTGCTGGCAGGAGACGACCAGCAAAAGCAGGACAGCGATACCGGTTTGTTTCAGTAAAGAGATCATATATCCTCCTTGTATTAATGATTTACATGGTTTATTCGATACGTATCAGGGTTATTCCCATCAAACCGATGACAACATCGTTGGCCAGGGTTTCGAGTCTGAGTTCCCTGAGCTCTTTCGTGGGATCGAGGGGAATATCGAAAAGGCTTG
>CAZVLG010000475.1:0-10268 GCA_964627835.1 uncultured Bacteroides sp. | reverse complement strand
AAGCAGGCTGGCCGAGGAACCCGCCAGGTACACCCTCCTGGGAAAAGCAAAGGATGCCGGCAGGATACTTTTTTCCCGGGAGTCCTACACGGAATTCCCTGATCTATGGGTTGCCGGGATGGAGTTCAAGAAGCCCCGAAGGCTGTCGGACGTCAATCCACAGATCAAAGAATTTGTATGGGGCGAGGCAGAACTGGTGGAATGGAAAACCGGTAAAGGCGTTCCGCTCCAGGGGATCCTGATCAAACCGGGTAATTACAAGCCCGGTGAAAAGTACCCGGTCCTGGTATATTATTACCGATTCTTCACCGACCGCCTGTATGAATTCAACGAGGTGGTGATCAACCACCGCCCCTGCTACCCCTACTATGCAAGCAACGGCTATGCGGTCTTCCTGCCCGATATCCGCTTCGAGGTCGGGAACCCGGGCTATTCGGCCACGGAATGCCTGGTTTCCGGGGTGCAGAAAATCATCGATATAGGCGTTGCCGACCCGGATGCCATCTGCCTGCACGGCCATTCCTGGAGCGGTTACCAGACGGCCTTTGTAATCACCCAGACCGATATCTTCGCCTGTGCCATTGCCGGAGCCCCGGTGGCCAACATGACCTCCGCGTACAGCGGGATAAGGTGGGGGACGGGACTTGCGCGGCAGTTCCAGTACGAGCAGTCGCAGAGCCGGATCGGAGCCAGCCTCTGGGAGGCGAGGGACCGCTACATCGAGAACTCTCCTGTATTTTACGCCGACCGCATCAATACCCCCCTGCTGATCGAGTTCGGTGACCAGGACGAGGCCGTTCCCTGGTACCAGGGCATCGAGCTTTACCTGGCCATGCGAAGGCTCGGGAAAGACTGCGTATTTCTTCAGTACAACGGCGAATCCCATCACCTGAAGCAGTACGCCAACAAACTGGACTACACCATCAGGTTCAAGCAGTACCTTGACCATCATCTCAAAGGGGAACCGGCCACAGAATGGATAAAATCGGGCGTCCCCTACCAGGGAAAGTAACTGCCGATAATCCCAACCTGCCCGCCCCAATTGGTTTTTAGGGGCATTGAACAAGACGCCTTCTAAAATTTCGGTACCTCCGAAATGTCAGACCGGCGCTACATAGCTAGCGTGATGCCTTGTCTGACAATTCCTCCGGTACTACGCCGAAATTTTGCAGCGGCGTTTCAATGCCCCCAAAAACCTAAAAAGAAAGCCGGCCCGATGGGTATCGAACCGGCCTTCTTTCCTGCGGTAGTTTTAAGTGTTACATTCGCTCATGCTGTCGTTTACCTGATGACGATGCGGTCGCGGTAGATCTTCTGGCCGGCCAGTTCAACGGAGTACAGCCCTGCTGCAAGGTTCCCGCGCTCGATGATGAACTGGTTGCCGCTGGTCCTTTCCATTCTGACCACCTTGCCTGAAAGGTCTCTTATGGTCACCCGGTATTCGGACAGGTCCGGGTTCGGGAACTCGATCCTGGTCCGCTCGGTGAATGGATTGGGATAGATCTTCAGTCCCCCCATGACCACATCTTCTACACGGGTGGCCTTCATCTTATTGTCATCCAGGTTCGACAGGGAATGGGAGTAGGGCCCGGTGCCCGCCTTGGTGTTTCCTGTGGGACTGCAGAGGTCACCTCGGTCGATGACAATGCGGTAGAAATAATTGACCTCTGGTTCCGACCCGGTGTCGATCCAGGTATGGAAACTGCTCGAGATCTGATGAACCTCCGTAAGCGGTACGATCACGTTCCCGGCATCGTCCCTGGTCCCCCGGTAAATGTAATAGGTCCCGTAATCAAATCCGTAATAGGGATCCCAGTCGCACTGTATTTTAAAATACTCGGAATTCTGGCTCGAAAGCAGGTGAAGGGTCTTGTGCGGTTTGCACAGGTTGATGTCCGACTCGTTGTTGTCCTCGTCAAGGGCCGTGATCTTGTAGATGTACGCCTGTGAAACGGGATCGGCCGAAGTGTCGACATACACGCTGAGATCCCCGGCGGCAACGTTCCCGATCACCTCGAATTCACCCTTCACAACGCTTTCCCGGTACACGTTGTAGGACTCGATGGGTGCGGTGGAATTCTTCTCCCAGATGACCAGGTTGTCGCTCGTGTTGCTGTCCACCGTCACCATGCAGATCTGGGGCGCCAGGAAGAGCTGCACGGTGTCGGTGCTGACCGTCCCGCAGGCATTGCTCAGTTCGCAGTGGTAAAGGGCCTCGTCGCTGGTCCCCGTATTGAAGATCCAGAGGTCCGGGTACACATTGGGCTCCATGAGCGAATTGCCCTTGAACCACTGGAACCTCAGGGAAGGCGTGCCCACGCCCTGGGAGCTGATGATGGTCTTTTCCCCTTCGACCGCCCAGGTGTTCTCGGGCTGGCGAAGGAATTCCGGGGCCGCCCTGGCGGCCAGGTAGGCCGAACTGCTCGGCACTGTCCCGAAGGCGTTGGAAACCATGCACTGATAGTTCCCGTCATCCTGCACGGAGATGGACGGGATCCTGAAATTCTCCGATGTCGCCCCGGGAATGTCCTCCCCGTCCTTCTGCCACTGGAAGGTGGACTTGAATTCGGTCCTCACACGGAACATGAGGCTGTCACCCTCGCAGAGGATCTGGTTTTTCGGGTTCCGGGTTATGACCGGCAGGCCGTACTGGTTTTCGTAAGCGCCTATGTCAATTTCCGTACCGTATATGCGGGTATTATAGGCAAAATCCGTAGAGGGGATCTTGCCGTCGTCGCCCTCGGTGGTCCCGCTGTTGATGCAGGGAGAGGTCGGGAAGAGCCTCCAGTCGCTGTCATCGGCATCGTAATCACTTCCAGCGCCGTCGGAGGGCTTGAAGAAATCGGGGATGGTGTCGATCAGGTCCGTGAAGGAACCGGTCAGTTCCTGGCCGATCCAGAATCCGAAGGCATCCGTGCCTCCTTCAAACAGGCCGTTCCTGAAATCGAGGGAGGCGGTAACGGAATATACCCCGTACTGCCTTCCGTCGAACTCTACGTCGTTGCCATACAGCAGATCGTTGATGGAACGGTGATTGGTAAAGGCCGTGTAAATTCCGCCCCCGTTTTTGGCATAATTATAGGCGACCGTGTTGTTGATGCTGAGAAGATCATCTGAATACAGGCAATAAACGCCTCCCCCGGCATTATTGGCTGTGTTGTTCACGATCACATTATTTACAAGGTTGATGGTCTCCCACCCCGCATAAATGGCCCCGCCCTGGTTGCCGGAACGGTTGTTGGCAAACAGACAGTTGCGTATCATGGTCTCGGTCTGGACGCAACAGAATGCACCCCCTCGCCAGCCCGATTCATTGCGCTTGAACTGGCAGTTGTCGACGGTTACAATGGAAGTGTATAGTCGTATGGACCCTCCGCTTCCGCCGCTGGAATTATCGTTGAACCAGGAGTCCGTGATGCTGAACTCGCAATCCTGGGCCCAGATGGCGGAGCCTTCATCCTCAGACCTGTTGTTCCTGAAAACACAGCTATGGATGTTCACATCGCTCTTTACCAGGATGATACCTGCTGTTCCGTAGTAACTCCGGTTGTTGTTGAAATCGCAATTGCTGATCTGTACATTGTCGTAGTACTGGATCACGATGGCCCCGGCCCGGTCATACGGCGGGGGGGACTTGGCATAACTTAACTGGCAGTACTTGAGGACGGAGGCGGCATTGTCCTTCATCGCATTGTTCATGCCGTCGTAACTGTTGTCGAAGATAATGCCCTGCCATCCGCCAGCCGATGTGTCAGACCGGTAGAAATAGCTAGTGTCTTCATCAGCCGTGAACTGGATGATCTTTTTCGGCATGCCCTCGGCAAGCAGGGTTCCGTTGACCTTCAGGTGGAAGGTGTCCTGGAACTCGACTACGGTACCCGGCAGAACGGTCAGGGTCACGTCGTCGTTAACCACAACATTCCCGGTGATCTTCACGGTGTCAGCGATCCAGGTCGTATCGGATTTGATGGTGTCCGAGAATGTGATAAAGGGCACCAGCACTTCGTATGCACCTATATCGATGACCTGATGGTTGATCCTGTCATTCCCCTGCAGGTCCTTTTGGGGGAGCTTAAATGCTGAGGTATTTTCTATGCCTGCATTTACACACGGGGACCCGGCCGGAACGGTCCATTCCCCTCCGAGTCCCTCGTACTCCCATCCCACATCTCCCGAGGAATATTCGAATTCCGGGTCCTTTTTAATCATTGAAATGATCTGGTAGCTTCCGACCCCGGTAATACTCGGTTTTCCACCGTCAATAACGGAATTCACCACATACAGTTCCACATAGGTATCCTGCAGGTGAATATCGTTGCTGCCGTTGTTCCACAGTATGTTGTTGACGCAGCGAACCTCGGTGTTGGTCAGTTCCATGGCAGGCCCGTTGGGAGAGGTGTTATGCGCCATGGTATTGTTCAGAAGGGTGGCCTTGGAATCCCAACCATAGAAGGCTCCACCGGCGCTGTCGCCGGTATTGTTGACGATCAGGTTGTTGACGATCTCGGGACTGCTGTTGTAGGCATAGATCCCGCCTCCCTCGTCAATTTTATTGTTCGCAACCTTGTTGCTGATGATCAGGGGAGACGAGGTCGCGTCCATGTAAATTCCGCCGCCGATGCTCCTGACATCGGGCGGATCGTTATAACCTGTATTGTGGCTGATGGTATTGGACTGGATCAGGGAGAAGCCGTTGGAAAGGTATATCCCGGGACCGTAAATGGCCGTGTTGTAACTGATGGTGTTGTTACGGATGACCGGGTTGTAGCCGTCGACTCCTATTCCTCCCCCTTTCCCGTGATTGGGGTTCTTTGAAAGGGTTGCGTTATGGGTGATGGTATTCCCCGTGATGATGGGCGTGGAATTCTGCGAATAGATTCCCCCGCCCCTTTCCTCGGCCAGGTTATGGTGTATGTAATTGTCCGTGATCACGATATCGCTGCCTGCGGTGGCCCGTATAGCTCCGCCCCGCCAGTGGCTGTAGTTATGCCTGATTTCGCAGTGGGTGATGACCAGCCTTGAAAATGCACCGACCTCAATGGCACTCCAGGCATATCCCTCCGAAGGGTGCGATTTCGTGAACTCCAGGCGGCAGTGGTCGAAACGGGAGGTGTCGTTGTCAATCATCGCACCATCCGGTCCCTCGGCCCCCGTACCATTGTAGAACAGGATACCGTCCCAGCATCCTTCCCTGGAAGCATAATCGGTGAATCCAATCGTATTTACCGGGGTGAACACGATGGTATCCGTTTCCGTTCCGTCCGCGATGATGGTTCCCTGAACATAAATGTAATAGGGGCCCTGGAACTCCACCCGCGTGCCGGCGGCAATAATCAGGGTTATGTCGTCCAGGATCACAATGTTGTCGGTTACCCTGACGGTATCTACGGACCATGTTGTAGTGGTCCGGATGGTATCCTTGGCCTCCATGCTCGTTGCATGGGCCAGATAGGGCAGGAGCAGGAAGAAGAAACCGCTGATAAGGAAGGGGATTGATCTTTTCATGATGGGAGGTTTATTGGTTTCAATCGTAAGATACGACATCGTCTTTATAAAGTCAACGATTCAGATAACTCTGTATCATAGGAATTACCCAGGGCTTGAAGTCCCCTGCTGGAATAACGGCAGAAAAAACTATATTTGAAATTGCAGGTTTTCAAAATGGAACAACTCCGAAAGGCTTTACACGATTCCCCCTATGCCCGGTGGGGAATCCGCATACTCGTTGGATTCATCCTTTCCGTAAATTATTATTTTTACGACGCGTTTTCTTCCCTTAGGTCCCTTCTTACAAAAGAGTTGGGATTCACCAATACACATTACGGGCTGTTTGTGTCTTTTGCACCGGATTTCTTTTTCAACAATTTCGGCATCCTGCTGAAATGGGAAAACTCACGCAGGAATTTCGGAGTCGAATTGCCGCTGAATAAAAAATAATAAGGGATATACACCAATGAAAATTTAATATTAAATGCCGGTTAAAAAGAAATAAAGCGATATTTAGATCATAGAAAATCCTGAAACGAAATACCGCCGAATACAAAATAAACCAATGAAGAAGATCATGGGCTCAAATATTTTCTGGCCGACGGTGATCATGTTCCTGATCGCCCTGGCCCTGTTTATCGTCGCATCCCTGCAGGGGGAGGGAAAGAATGTCGCGGGACTCAAATCTGCCTGGAACATGACCTGGCAGATCATCCCCCTGCTGATTTTTGCATTTATTGTTGCGGGACTGGTCCAGACCCTTATACCGAGAGAAGCCGTTGCCCGATGGGTGGGCGAAGAATCGGGCCTCCGGGGGATCCTGTTCGGAACCCTTGCCGGCGCGATCACCCCGGGCGGTCCATATGTCTGCCTTCCCATTGCCGCGGGACTCCTGAAAGCAGGCGCAGGGATCGGGACCATGGTGGCGTATCTTACCTCATGGTCGCTTATCGCAGTCTCCCGCCTGCCGCTGACCGTCGGCATCATGGGATGGCGCTTTACCATCATACAGCTGCTGAGCGTGATCATCTTCCCGCCGATCGCGGGACTGATAGCCAATCTGATCGTCCGATGGGTCGAATGAGGGCCTGCAGGCGGAGGCGGGGGACGTATTGTAATTTATAATGCATTATCTTCCGAACTATGCGACAGGCATCGTAGAATTTTTTAATTTTATTCCTGCACAAAAGTTTATCAACATGAAAATTATTGCACTTGACAATGTTAAGATGAACGAGGTACGAATGGAAGGAGCTCACAAAGCCTGGAAACAAATGCCTCTCTCCAGCCAGGACGGAGTGCCTGTTTATTCATACAGGGTTTTTACTGTTGAACCGGGCGGATATACACCTTACCACCAGCATCCTTACGAGCATATGAACTACATCATCGAAGGCGAAGGAGCCCTGGTCAACGAGGCAGGGGAGGAGCAGTTCCTGAAAAAGGGTGACTTTGCCCTGGTCAACCCGGATGAGAAGCACCAGTACCGGAACCTTTCCCTCGACAAGCCGTTCAAAATGATCTGCGGGGTGCCAAAGGAGTTCGAATGAATCCCGGCATTGATATATGAATCGAGCGATTAAACGGATTTCAAACTGAAACCTAAAATAATTCACTATGAAAAACATACTAATCGCAGCACTTGTATTTTCAATGGGGCTCGCATCCTGCGGAACCAAAAAGAAACCTGCCGGCGATGATGAAGCCGGAACCATGAAACAATATCAACTTGAGGAGGCCTGGCGGACCGACACCCTTCTGCTCGTCCCCGAATCGGTCATTTACGATGCGGTCAACGACGTACTCTATGTCTCGAACCTGAATTACGAACCAAGGATGAAGGACGGGAACGGGTTCATATCCAGGGTAAGTACGGAAGGGGAGATCCTTGACCTGCGATGGGTGGAGGAGATGAGCTCTCCAAAGGGAATGGGCATCTACGACGGCAGACTGTACGTCAGCGACGTCGATGAGGTGATCATCATCGATATAAGCGCCGGGGAGATCGTGGAACGAATCCTTGTCGAGGGGGCGAAAATGCTCAACGACATTGCGATCGACGAGCAGGGCAAGGTGTATGTAACTGACTCGGATAACAACAGCATTCTTATGATCTCGGGCGGCGAGGTAAGCAACTGGCTTGGCGAGGGATTATCGGGACCGAACGGACTCTTGTTTGACGGGGACAGGCTGTTGCTGGCTTCCATGGGTAGCCAGGATCTTGCCGCCATTGACCTGGAAACAAAGGAAATCACCGTGATCACAGACAGCATCAACTTCGGGGATGGAATAGCCCCGGCAAACCTGCCCGGGCATATCCTGGTCTCGGACTGGGCAGGGGAAGTGTTCCTGGTCTGTCCCGACGGGAGCAAATCCCTGCTGCTGGATACCAGGGCAGAGGAAATCGGCGCTGCGGATATCACTTACATCCCGGAACAGAACCTGCTGCTGGTCCCGACCTTCTACAAGCAGATGGTGGTGGCCTACCGGCTGGTTGAGGAGGAGTGACCACTTGCAGGTCCCCTGCCGGGATCCATCCTTTCCGGGAAGACGCCCGGAACTCAATCTAACTTCTGCCAATCTGGCACAAGCGCGTTGCCTTAAGGGGATAAAGATTGCAAAATATCTATTAATATATACCTATATAGATAATTGGTATAATATTTGACCTATCTTTGTCATTAAAGAATATTTTCAAATGGAAAGGATTTTCAACAGGTACTGGAAAAAAGCACTGTTTGCTTTGATTGGAGCCGCACTCGGGTTTGCATACTGGCGGTTCATTGGGTGCACCAGCGGTACCTGTCCCCTGACGGCCAACTGGCATACCAGTACGTTTTTTGGTGCGCTCATAGGCCTTCTCGCGTCGCCTTCCATAGGTAAAACAAGTCCTGAGCCCGCAGCGGAGAATGATGAGAATTCGCAATGACCGGTGAATTAAACATCAATATAACCGGAGTAAAAATCCAGCAGGATACAAACGAAACATTATTTTATCATCACACAAATATCAATCATGAAAAAACATTATCTGATCGTCGCAACGGCCTTGGTATTGTTAATCGGATCCTGCTCCAGCAGTCCCAAAAAAGGATCCACCGATGAATACTCCGTTGCAGAAGCATCCGCAACCGAAGGCCCTGTTTCGGAAACGGCCGGTTCGGCAGGCAATGCATCCAATGTTGAATCACACGGCGCCATCAAACTCACAAAGGCCGATTTCCTGGCCAAGGTCTTCAATTACGAAAAGAATACGGAAGAGTGGGTATTTGAAGGGGACAAGCCCTGCCTCATCGATTTCTATGCCGACTGGTGTGCTCCCTGCCGCATAACTTCTCCCATACTGGAAGAGCTGGCAAAGGAATACCATGGAAAGATAAACATCTACAAAATCGACACGGACAAGGAACAGGAACTGGCCGCCGTATTCGGCATCCAGGGAATTCCTTCCTTCCTTTTCTGTCCCATGGAAGGCCGCCCGACCATGACATCCGGGATCGCACGCACACCCGAAGAAACCAAGCAGATGTTCCGCCAGCAGATCGACCAGATCCTGCTTGGAAAAGAGATGCGCCCATGAGCAGGGGAGGCATGTTTTCCTGAGCCGGAAAACAGTAAAATCCGATCCCTGAGTTATTCAGGGTGAATGTTATATAGGTTCCCTCCGGGGAATTCAAAGGCATGGACAAATAATCCATGTCTTTTTTTTGCGCGGTTCCTCGAAAAGGTCTTATTTTGCCCTTGCCATGAACGAACTCAAGAACCTGCAGGACATCCTTGGTAAGCCGTATGAGGACCTGGAGTACCTGATCCTCTGCCTGAAAGAGGTCCTGGAAGAGAACGGTGAAACGGATCTGGTTCCATGGCTTCCATGGATCAACGACCGGGTGCCCCTGGCCCCGGAGAAACCTTCCGATAAGCTGTACCATCTGTTTTCCCTGTGTTTCCAGCTGCTGAACATTGTCGAGGTGAACGGGGCCATGCAGATGCGCAGGCAGAAGGAGTCCCTGGAATCATTGAGCAGTGTGAACGGGCTCTGGGGACAATGCTTCAAACAGATGCGGGAGACGGGCATCCCGGATTCAAAGATCGCCGAACGGCTGAGGCAGATCCGGGTTGAGCCAGTGCTTACCGCCCATCCCACCGAAGCGAAGCGGCCCGTGGTGCTAGACCATTACCGGGAACTCTATGTCCAGTTCCTGAAGCTTGAGAATTCCATGTATACGGCGTCCGAGCTGGATGCCATCCGCCAGGAGATCAAGACCATCATTAACCGCCTCTGGCATATTTCCGACATTCATGTCAGGAAACCCGATGTCTATTCGGAATTGACCAATGTATTGCATTATTTCCGCAACGTGTTCCCGGAACTTCTTGAAAAGCACGATATGCGGTTCCTGCAGGCCTGGAAGGATGCCGGGTTCGATATGTCGCTGGTGGGAGATCCGGAAAGCTGGCCGGGGTTCTCTTTCGGGAACTGGGTGGGGGGTGACCGCGACGGGCATCCCCTGGTAACCTCCGAGGTGACCCTTCACACGCTCCAGACCCTCAGGATCCAGGCCCTGCAACTGGTCCGGGAACGCCTTACCGACCTGTCGAAGAACCTGGGGATATTCTGCAAGCTGACAGACCTTCCGGAATCATTACAGATCCGTATGAAGAAACTTAGGCATGAGGAGGGTGCTGAAGAACTTAAGCAGCGCTTCGGGGCGGAAGGATTCCGCCTGTACATCCACCTGCTGATCAACCGGCTGCCCCGGAAGGATCCGGTGCAGCAAAAG
>CAZVLG010000474.1:0-1599 GCA_964627835.1 uncultured Bacteroides sp. | reverse complement strand
TGTCCTGGATAAATCGAAAATGACACTTCAGTATGCAGGTGCCTACAACCCCCTGTACCTGATCCGCAACGGGGAACTTACCGAATACAAGGCCGACCGGATGCCGATCGGCATACATGTCGGGGAGGAATCGGGTTTCAGGAACCAGAATATCAAGGTTGAGCCAGGGGACTGCTTCTATATTTTTTCAGACGGTTTCCAGGACCAGCTCGGGGGAGAAAAAGGCAAGAAATTCCTCTCGAAATCCATGAGGCTCATGTTCACCGAAGTTCATAAGCAACCCATGCCCAAACAAAAGGAAATCATCTACAACACCCTTCAACAATGGATGAAAGGCTTCCAGCAGGTGGACGACATCATCATCCTGGGGATTCGTGTATAGGCGGGTGAACGAAAAAATCCCTGCTATCCCACCTGATTTGGAATGATTCTAAATATTACTAACTTTGTCGGCTGACTCCGCCCTCCAGAAATATTGGAGTGTTTGGGTTATACAGAAGAGGGGAGAGACCAGGCTCTGGGAACCTCTAGCAACCTTCCCGGAATTCGGGAAAAGGTGCTAATACCTGGCCCGATGAGGGAATTATAATTTAAACGCTTTATCAGTACTGATATGACAAACGAAAATCCTGACCTGAGCCCGGGTGCCCACCTTGTAGACTCTCCCGGGAAACATCCTGTATACATGGCACTTGAAAACAGGGTGCTGCTGATGGACGGTGCCATGGGATCCCTGATCCAGGATTATGGCCTGACGGAATCCGACTTCAGGGGAAACCGGTTTGCCAATTTCCCGCATGACCTGAAAGGCAATAATGACCTGCTGTCGATTACCAAACCAGAAGTAATTCAGGAAATCCATGAAAAATACCTGGAAGCCGGGGCAGACATCATCGAAACGAACACCTTCAACGCCAACCGGTTTTCACAGGCGGATTACCAGCTGGAGAATTATGTGTACGAAATAAACCTCGCGGCTGCAAAACTGGCACGGAATGCGGCCGATAAATTTACCGAGAAGGATCCCTCCCGCCCCAGGTTCGTTGCCGGTTCCATGGGACCTACAAATAAGACTGCTTCCCTCTCCCCGGATGTGAACAATCCCGGATTCCGCGCTGTCAGCTTTGATGAACTGGCGGAAGCTTACCGGGAACAGGCCAGGGGACTCATAGATGGGAACTGTGACATTCTTGCCATCGAGACCATATTCGACACATTGAATGCAAAGGCCGCCATCTTTGCCCTTGAGGGACTATTCAGGGAATTGGGACGGTCCCTGCCTGTGATTATTTCCGGCACCATTGCGGATGCCAGCGGCAGGACCCTCTCGGGACAAACACTCGAGGCTTTCATTCATTCGGTCAGCCACCTCGATGTGCTTGCGCTGGGACTGAACTGTAGCCTCGGTGCCGTCGAAATGAGGCCCTACCTTGAAGAACTGGCAGGCAAGACGCATCACTTTGTGAGTGTTTATCCGAATGCGGGACTCCCAAACCAGTTCGGGGAATATGACCAGGGACCGGAGGAAATGGCAGGATACCTTAAAGATTTTACCGATAACAGGTTCGTAAATATTATCGGCGGATGCTGCGGCACCAC
>CAZVLG010000473.1:0-5953 GCA_964627835.1 uncultured Bacteroides sp. | reverse complement strand
AGCATTCTGAATGAAGTTGAGAATTTGCCAGGCGGTCCATCGATCAGACCCTGTATGCAATCGTCAACCATCCCGGTAAGATCCCGCTCAACATACCCGGCGAAACCCGGGTCCTCCAGCAGCCTGCGTTTGAATGCATTTACCAGGGGACCTGTCTCCCCTTTAATGCCCGTATCCAGCAGGAACATTTTCCGTTCTTCCGGAACGGATCCGATGGGTGTGCCGGGGAGTTTATTCCCATCCTTCACACTGATAATTGCGCCGGGGAGTTCATCACCTTCCTTCAAAAGGATGGTTGCGCTGCGAAGTTCATTACCTTCCTTCAAACTGATGTGAACGCTACGGAGCATATCACCGTCCTTTATGAGGAATTTTCCTGTATAACAGCAAACCGGATCGATGCCTGAGCTTGTGCCATGAAAATGGGATTCCATCTGTGCGAATATTTGCCTGAGCCCGGACAGGTCCCCAAATCCTTCAGGTCCACCACCGGCTTTGTCGAGACTGAAAGCATCATATACAGCAGCCACCAGCGCAGCAGAACTTCCGGCGCCATAATTCCTGGGGATGGACGACCGGAAATACAATCCCCTGTCAATCTCACTTTTCATCCGCCCGGTATCAATAACACGGGGCATGATGCCCTTTTTCTGCTGTCCGGTCAGGTAATCCAGAAAGATACGAAGATCCCGGTTTGAAATTTCCGCTTCCATGGTCGAAATGCCAGGGGCCCGTTCGAAACTGCCGGAAAATTGTTTCAAAGGGGTGACCAGGGCCTTCGAGCCCGTTATAATGCTGTATTCCCCGAACAACAGTACCTTACCATGGAATGTTCTGTACATGCCGGTCTAATATTACAGTTCCTCTGGTCCATGGCCCATCCGGTCATCGATCCAGCTACCCTCTTGACATAGTGCAAGTAACTGGTCCTCAATGAATTGTTTAACCTGCTCCCTGGCCGTGTCCGGATAAATCAGATGGACATTGGGTCCCGCATCAATGGTAAAAGTCAGAAAAATCCCTGTGTCCTCCCGGAATTTTCTGATCCTGGACAGGATCTCAAGGCTTGCCGGCTCCAGCAGCATAAAACCGGGATCCGAACTCAGCATCAGCCCGTGCAGGGTAAGTGCCTCATTTTCCGTGACCCGCATGAAAGTTTCGACATCGTTGCCGGTAAGTGCTTTAATAAATGCTCCAAAGTTGGCGCGGGACTGCTCATAGCGCTTCCCGGCAAAGGGATGGGTCTCCATCAGGGCGTGGCCCTGGCTGCTTGAAACCTTTTTTTTTCGGGGACTGACGATCAGAACGGAATCATGCAGTGCGCGAAAGGCCTCGCCAGGCTCCAAATCCAGGGGTGTGGCGAATTCATCGGATGATCCGGGATCTCCGCTAATTACTCCCCAGCTTGCAAATCCGCCGTAAACGGACCTTGAGGCACTGCCGGAGCCCAGGCGGGACATATAGGATGCCTTTTGAAAGAATGAATCTCCGCGTTCCCCTCCATGTATTTTTTCTTCAATCGAACAGATACAGAGGGCAAGGGCGCTCATGCTGGAAGCAGACGATGCAATGCCTGATGAATGGGGAAAAGTATTATGGCTCCTTATTTCTACGGAGCAATCTTCCAGGAACGGAAAATAGGGGAATAGGGATATGAGGTATTGCCTGATCCTGTCTCCGAAAAGCTGGTTCCGCTCAGCCTCGAAAAGGTAATCCAGTGAGAAATCCTTCCCTTGTCCTGGTTTAATAAGCATTTTCATCTCCGTCCGGGCTTTCTCAAGACTGAAACTGAGGGATGGATTCCTGGGTATCTGCCCGGATGCCTTGCCCCAGTATTTTACCAGGGCGATGTTCGAGGGACTGCTCCAGCCTGATTCGAGCGATCCAATCCCGGCAGGCAGGTGCTTCAGAGATTCATCGATGTATTGCTTGTGCAGGACGCTTGCCATATCATGAAATTATGAACCGGTTCAGGTCCATGGAAAAAACGAATGTGTTTTTAAAAACAGGTCATAAAGTTAATGCTTATCCCGGGAACTCTTCAGCATTTCGTTAAAAGGGATCAGGACATCAATCCCCTTCCCTGAAAAATAATCCCTTGCCGTATCCAGGTCTGATCTCAGGCTGATGTGCACAAAATCGCCTCCCCAGGCGCCCAGCGATTTTACCATCCCCGGGTAATCCCTGAACAGGGATTCCTTTACGGTTGGTTTGTCCAGGATAGCCGAGAGGATGCGTTCATGTTCATCCAGGAGTTTTTCGTACTCCTCCAGGTCAGGGGCCCGGCAAGCCAGACTGGAAATTTCGGAAATTCGGGCAAGGTCTTTTTCCCTGACAAGGGCATGGTCCAGAAAATTTTTCACACTTTTTTCACTGTCCTGTTTCCTACCGAGATATACAAAGGCCAGTTGGTCTGCAAAATCCGGGAAGAAATCGATCTGGGTCACTTCAGGATCCGGCATGCCGGTTCTGTATAGAATGGGGCGATCCGACCGGGCGCAGGCAACATCATAGCCGGAGCCCTGCGAGACCTTCCTGAACAAAAGAAAGGGATCAATACCGGCCCACCAGGCAATATTCGAGATCAGCGAAGAACTGCTTCCGAGTCCCCAATCAATATCAAATTCGATCTCCGTCAGAACCCTTGCTCCTTTCAGCCAGTCCGTCTGCTTCTTCAGTTCGCTGGCTGCTTTCAGGATGGCCAGCAGTTTGAGGGCAATGTCCCGCCGGTCCGATTCCATAATGTCCATGCTTTCAGGGTCAATCAGGCAATGGAACCATGGCCTGGAGAGCACCTGGGTGCTCCAGTCAAGAAGCCCGTCCGGTTGCCCGGGTTTAAGATGAAGATATTGCCCGGCGGCCGTCGGCACAGCCAGGGAAAGGGCACCCTGCAGCACCAGGTATTCGCCGGTGATCAGCAATTTACCGTTGGAATGGTAGCTTTGAAAGGTTTCCTTGCTCATTTTCCGATATCAAATGATTGTGCCCGGTTCTCCCAATCCGTGCAGGCATATGCCGGCTGATTTCAATCCTGTGGCTTTTTCCGAATCGTGCTAAACTTTCCCATGCCTGAATGCTTCGAGGAAATCCTGGGCCCCCCGGTAAGAGACCGTTTTATCCTGGAAATGCTCATTTGCCGCATCTTTTTCCTCCTGGGAAGCCCCGAGTGAACTCAGGATATTGGCCAGGTGCATTTTCATATGTCCGCGCTGGATGCCTGATGTGATCAGCGACCAGATGGCTGCAAAATTATTCGCCAGTCCCCCGGAAGCCGCGATCTGCATCAGCTGCTTCGCATCCGGAAAACCGAGGAGGTCCATGGAAAGCCTTGCCAGCGGGTGGGACCCTGTGAGTCCCCCGACCGTACCAATTGCCATAGGCAATCGCAGCTCATACCTGAACTCCCCGCCGCTCAGCTCAATCCCGGTCAGGGATGTGTATCTTCCCCCGGAAGCAGCAAAGGCATGACCGGCCGCTTCCACGGCCCGGTAATCATTCCCGGTTGCAATGACAACCGCATCCACCCCGTTGTAAATCCCCTTGTTATGCGTCACGGCCCGGAAAGTATCGTTGTTTGCTATATCCACGGCATCCCTGAATTTCTCTGCAAACGAAATGGGATCGAGTCCCCCGCCCATCCCGGCCAGGTCCCGGATCGGACATTCCACCCGGCAGGAAACAAGGCATTCCGGAGTATAATTGGAAAGTATGGCCATGGTTATCTCGAGGTCATGTTCGTCGATAAGGATACCCTTTCCCCGGAAAAAATCCGGCAGCAAGGAGGCAAACGATTCCAGGCAGGTGTTGATGAAGTTTGCCCCCATGGAGTCGGCGGTTTCGAATACGGCTTCAAGCTTGTAATGGGCCGGCATGGATGGCTGGAGGTTCCGGATCGAGATCGACCGTATGCCTCCTCCCCTTTGCACCATGTTTTCCGTGATATGACTGCTGTTTTCAATGAGAAATGTTTCGATCTCTTTCTCATTCTCAAGAAGAAGCCCGGGATTTGCCTTCCACTTGAAGTAGACATGACCCAATTTATGGGTGGATATCACTTCTGTCCTGAATCCGCCCCGGCCATACCAGAATTTTGCCGCCCGGGAAGCAGCGGCAACTACCGAGCTTTCTTCGATGACCATGGGAAGGATATAAAACTGCCCGTTTATCCGGAAATTCGGGGCAAGTCCATAGGGCAAAATGAAATTGCTTACCGTATTTTCACTGAATTCTTCAAGAATGGATTGAACCTCGGGGTCATGGTGCCAGAAGCGGCTCAACTCCCGTGCAAAATGTTCCGGATTGGAGCTCAGTTTTCCGGCAAGGGCAATTTTCTCGTCTCTTGATAATCTGGAAAATCCCGAAACCGGTTCCCTTCCTTCCATCTTCAATCTTCCTTTAAGGTAAGGTAGGCACGGGCCATTTGCAGACCCCTGGCCTGATGGCTGATGTATTCGCGAAGCATCTGGTAGTCCCCCCTTGCATGACGCAGGAATCCGCTGGCCTGCCCATAGATCGCCGGTAATTTCGACCTGGAAATGAGGTAGTATCCCTGCAGGAAGGATTGAATGCCGCCTGAAATGATCAACTGCCTGCAATGTATTTCTTTTTCGGTTTCCAGCAAATGGTTTACGGTCTCCACCATTTCTTCCGCATCGTGACCCACATGCGCCAGGGGCCTGTAAAAACCGAGGACAGCAGGTTCCGCCCGCTGCAGTTCAACAAGGGAAAAATTCGTTCCTCCATAAGCGGCAAATTCGATCGCTGCAAGGGGCATTTTCAGCAGGGCCCTGAGACTTTCAGGTCCCATCCCCTGTCCCACCTCCTTGACAATGACCGGGTAATCGGCCAGTTCAAGCAGATTCCGGATCGTATCGATCGGGGCCTGACCGAACCGGTCGCCTTCAGGCTGGCAGAATTCCTGGATGGGATTAACATGGACCACCAGTCCGTCCGCCTGCAATTTATCCAGAAGGTCCCGTATCCTGCTGGCCTGCCCGTCTGAGATAAGTGCCTCGACCTGGGCTGCACCCAGGTTTGCATAGAAGGGAAGATCGTCTCCGATGAGGGGACGTATATTAAAATCTTCGAAATAGGTTTCATCATCCATAATGATCCGGCAGGATCCGAGTCCCATTCCCATGCCAAATTCCCGGCAGGCCTGCGCAAGGTTCCGGTTGATGATGCCTGCCATCCGGGTGCCCCCGGTCATGCTGCTCACCCAGAGTGGGGTCCTGAGCTTTTTCCCCAGAAAATCAAATTCTTCTGCTTCCCCTGAAGGGTGGGCACTCAGCAATGGCTCATAATTAAACTTCCGGTCCAGGCTGTCCGGAGGGGTCTGGGAATTAAGGGCAAGATCGATATGGTCCTTTTTCCTTTTTTCCATATGGAACGGGCTTCTCTAAAGCCCCAGTTTTCGTGAAATCACCAGCTTCAGGATCTCGGATGTCCCCTCCCCGATCTGAAGGAGGCGCTGGTCACGGTAAAAACGCTCTATGGGAGTACCTTTTATAAGGCCGTAGCCGCCGTGGACCTGCAGGGCCTGGTCGGCGACTTCCTTTGCAATCTCGGAGCAATAAAGCTTGGAGATGGCAGCCTCCCTCCCGAATGGTTTCCCCTGGTCCTTGAGCCAGCAGGCCCTGTACAGGGTGTTCCTGGCGGTTTCAATCTTCACATCCATTTCTGCGAGTTTGAAGCTGATGGCCTGGAATTTAGATATGGGCCTTCCGAATTGTTCCCTTTTTGCTGCATAGGCAAGGGCCTGTTCGAAAGCCCCCTGTGCCAGTCCGAGTCCCATGGCAGCGATCGACAACCTCCCGCCGTCAAGGGTCTTGAGCATGATCTTTGATCCCTGGCCCGGTTCACCCAGCAGGTTGTCGGCGGGAACCCGGCAATTTTTAAAAGAAAGCCTGGCCGTATCAATGGCCCTCCACATCATCTTGTTGTGGATCTTTTC
>CAZVLG010000472.1:0-8363 GCA_964627835.1 uncultured Bacteroides sp. | reverse complement strand
CGGGGTCCTCGTGTTCAGGGTGGGTGCGGAAGGCTGTGCATGCACGGTCCAGGATGCAATCGTGGTAAACCCGGTGCCCGGGCATCCCGTACAGCCGTCCCGCTTGACCTGGATATCCACGGAAGCATGTCCCGTTGTGGAGAGATTGGCCCCTGATGTATAAGCACTCCAGCTGCCGCCGTCGTAGCGGTACTCATAGGTATCGCTGCAGCCGGTTCCCCCGCTGCCGGGATTTATTGTTGCCGACACATTCGTTCCTGCACATACGGCATCCATGTCCGGGGTTCTTGTGTTCAGGGTGGGTGCGGAAGGCTGTGAATAAACCGTCCAGGATGCAATCGTGGTAAACCCGGTACCCGGGCATCCCGTACAGCCGTCGCGCTTGACCTGGATTTCCACAGAATTATGTCCTGTCGTGGAGAGATTGGCCCCTGATGTATACGAAGTCCAGGTACCCCCGTCAAAACGGTACTCATAGGTATCGCTGCAGCCGGTGCCCCCGCTGCCGGGATTTATCGTTGCCGACACATTCGTTCCTGCACATACGGCATCCATGTCCGGGGTTCTTGTGTTTAAGCTCGGTGAAACGGGCACCGGATTGATTGTAATCTGAAAATCCTGAGAATCCTGTCCATCCCCGTCATCATCCACAGTGATGGTAAATGTATAAACACAGCCTGCAGTAGGTGTCCCTGAAAATATTCCGCTTATGGGGTGAACGCTCATTCCTGGTGGGAGGCCGGATCCTGACCAGCTAAGCCCCCCAGCAGCACCAGTTGCTACGAAAGAGAATGAACTGTATGCTGAACCCACATTCCCTCCTGGAAGTATGATCGGATCAACATCCGGATTGGCAGGGATGACCGTGAGGGAAGGGTAATCACCAATGTCTGTACTGATCTCCACCGCTCCCAATGGCAGACAGAATGAAGTCGTTATCAGGATGAAAGCAGTTACGATGAAATCTGATGAATGAGATCTAAGGTTTTTCATAACAATTCTTTTAAAAAATATTATTGAAAATTCGATCAATAATAGGATGTGGCTTTTCAACATCCGTAAAGAAAATGTAAAAAAAAACAATGACTAGGATTTTGGAATTTCCCATATCGAGATTGGTCTATACAAATCAAGGTGTACCATAAGTCCCGGTACAATTAAACCATCTCCGATGCGAAGTCTTAAGCTAACACAATGATTATCAATGCCTGGTAAATTAAATTTACAACAATCAACCGGATTATACCTTATGACAGATGTTATTTTTGATGATTTTTTTCCGTAACTTTGATATAAGCCAAAAAAACACCTGTTCCTATGTATTGGAAATCAGCATTTTATTTCCTTTGCATCTCATTTCTTTTAACAAGTCTCACGAGCTATTGCCAGGAAAGCAAGGCCAGGATCGCCAACGTGTCCTTCGAGGCGGTCGAACGGGAAGGGACCAAAGTCCTTATCCACTACGACCTTGTCAATGCTTCCCCGGTCGAGCGCTTCGAGATCGAAGTGGCTTTCGTCGACGACGAGGACTTCTATTACTACCCCAGGACGACCACCGGGGATGTCGGCGCCGGCATACGGGGGGGGAAGAACAAGCGGATCGTCTGGGACATTTTCGAGGATGTGGATGAGCTCGGGAGGGTCAAGGCCATCGTGAACATCTCTTCCATCACGGAGGAGCCCGGCGGACCCGCATACGCCCTGCTGTCCGTCCCCGTGCCGGGACTGGGGGATGTGTTCGTGACCAACACCAAAACCGCCGTGATCAAACCCTGGTACAAGACCATCCTTGCGTATGGACTGGTGGGCTACGGGGTATACCAGAAAACCCGGTCCGACAAGTATTACGATGATTACCTGGCTTCCACGGAACGGGAGGATTTCGACAACCTGTACAATAAAGCCAATTCGGCCAACCGCCAATTCTATGTTTTCACCGGACTGGGGGCGGCCGTATGGGTCAGCGACATCATCTGGGTGACGGTCAAGGGATTCTCGAACAATCGTGCACCGGACAATTCGGAGGCCTTCCGGAGGAACCGGTTTACCGTTACACCCAACCCGTATGGCGGGATGAATTTTGGATATGTTTTAACCTTTTAATAATTAATGACATGAAAACAAAAGCTGTATCCCTGTTGCTCACCTTTGTTTTCATCGCAGGCGCACTGTTTTCACAAACAGGTGAGAGTAATTTCAAAAGCATGAACCTTTCCAAGGATCCCAAGAAGACAAGGGGATCGGCGGACCCGCTCGCGGGACTGAACGTTGCCCTGGAGGAACAGGAAATGGTCATCGGGGAATATTATGCCCTGATCATCGGCATTGACAACTACTCAGGAGCATGGCAGCCCCTCAACAATGCCGTAGGGGATGCCCGGACCATCAAGGAAACGCTTGAATCAACCTATAAGGTCGATCATGTCAAGACACTGTACGATGAGGAGGCAAACCGGGAAAATATTATCAAAGCCTTCGAATGGCTGATGAAAGCGGTACAGGAAAACGACAATGTCCTGATCTATTATTCGGGGCACGGGGAGTACGTCCGGAACCTGGATAAGGGATTCTGGGTCCCGGCAGATGCCTCTTCCTCCTCCGTATCGAATTATATTTCCAATACGGATATCCAGACCTATCTGAGCGGCATCAATTCCAAGCACACCCTGCTGATCTCCGATGCCTGTTTCAGCGGCGACATTTTCCGGGGCAAGACGGTCAGCATCCCCTTCGAGGATTCCGAGCGGTATTACAATACGGTCCACAACCGCATGTCAAGGAGCGCCATCACCTCGGGCGGCATCGAACCTGTTATGGACGGGGGACGGGAAGGGCATTCCGTATTCGCATATTATTTACTGAAGGCCCTGCAGACGAATGACCGGAAATTCTACGATGCCAGCCAGCTGTACGGGGCCATCAAGATCCCCGTGATCAATAATTCGGAACAATCCCCGAAATTCGAGCCGATCAAGAATACGGGCGACGAGGGAGGCCAGTTTATATTTATCCGGAAAGATGAAATAGACTGAGAGATATGGTCCGCCGGTTCACCATTAACTGCCTCCTGTCTCTCTGCCTCCTCCAAGTCTCCTTATTCGCACAGCAAAACAATTTCACGGCATACTCCATCCAGGAAGGATTGCCCAATTCTTCCATATTCACCCTCTTCCAGGATTCACGGGGGATCATCTGGCTGGGTACGCAGGGAGGGGGACTCCTGCGTTTCGAAGGAAAGGATTTCCGGTCCTATACGACCAGGGAGGGATTGCTGAACAATTCGGTCCGGGCAATTTGTGAAGACGCCAAAGGGAACCTCTGGGTCGGAACGGATGGGGGACTGAACCTGTTCGATGGTTTCGTATTCAGGGGATTTGAAAACATACCCGGATTGTCCGGAGAGCCCGTTACCTGCCTGATGGCAGACGGGCAGGGGGATGTCTGGGCAGGAACACGCAGTTCCGGATTGATCCGTATCCAACGGGTGGAAAAGGATACGGTCCTGAGCGAAAGCTTCGGTCCGGATCAGGGACTGAGTTCGGATTTTATCCTTTCACTGAATGAAGACAGCCAGGGAAGGATCTGGGCAGGCACGTACGGGAAAGGGATCAATATCCTTACCCGAAACGGGCAAACCATCGGAATTGAGAATCTGCTGCCCGGCATCAATATCCCTTCAGGAAGAATTACCTGCATGGAGGAGGACCCGGAGGGCAATATGTGGGTAGGTTCATATAATGAGGGCGCCTTCTGCATCACAAAGTCCGGCACCATAAAAAAACTGTCCGAAACAGTTGATCTTGGGCAGGAAACCATCTGGACGATCCTTTCCGATACGCGGGGAAATCTATGGTTCGGTACCGCTTCAAAAGGTGCGGTCAAGCTTACTGAAACAGGGGTGACTGTTTTTTCCGATACCATGGGGATGCCAGGGAACCAGGTCTTTGACATCCTGGAAGATTTTGAGGGGAATATTTGGTTCAGCACGTTCGGCCATGGAATATGCAGGTACGGGGGAGATCACTTCGCCCATTTCACCGAGCACGAAGGACTATCCAATAACCTCGTCTCAAGCGTTGAACAGGACAGGAACGGAAATCTCTGGATTGCAACGCTTGGTGGTGGACTGAATGCCATGGATCCGGGCCTGAGCAATCCGGATTTTATTCATTACGGCGAAAATGTGGGCATCCGGGACAGGTCCATCAGCGATATGGAAATCGGCCTGGACGGTTCCTTCTGGATTGCCTCGCCGTCAAACGGTATCGCTTATTTCAACGGAAAAAGGTTCGTTTACCTCAGCGAAAAGGATGGCCTGGTCAATAATTATGTTAACTGCCTTGAAATGGATGAGGTCAGGGACCTGCTCTGGTGCGGTACAAGGGGCGGGATCAGCATTTTTAACGGGACCGGTTTCTTCAACATAACCGAATCATCGGACATTCCACTGATCAATAACGAGGTGCAGCATATTATTCAGGACCGGGCAGGGAATATCTGGGTGGCTACCTTCGGGGGACTGGCTAAATTCTACGAGGGGACCATGAGCGATTTCGATGAGGAAGAGGGACTGTTTTATAAAAAACTGAACACCCTAGCCGAAGACAGCGAAGGCAATATCTGGATTGGCACCTTCGGTGGGGGCCTGTACCGGTTCGATATGGGAGCAGACAGCATGCCCGTAGCCCTGGCGGCGGACAATACGATTTTGAGCTCCAACAATATTTATTCACTGGTCTTTCTGAACGACAGCACCCTGCTGGTTGCGACTGATAAGGGATTCGACCGGTTAACCCTGGATAGCGGTAAAAATATCCAATCTGTACGGAATTATAACCGCACTGACGGCTTCAAGGGACTCGAGAATCAATTGAATGCCACGTTCTGCGACAAGCAGTGCAATGTGTGGTTCGGAACAGTAGGGGGACTCACACGTTACAGTCCCCAACTGGAACACCCGGGGTCATCGCCCCCCCTGCTCCATCTTACAGACATCGACCTGTTCTACCAGGATGTCAACTGGGGCGAACAATCGGACAGCATACAAGCCTTCTACCAGGTACCCTTTGGGCTGGACCTGCCCTACTCGAGCAACCATCTCACCTTTACATTTGCTGGCATTTCCAATTCAAACCCGGAAAAAATAACCTACGAATTTTTCCTTGACGGACTGGAGAAAAGCTTCTCCCCTCCCACAAGGAATAATGTCGTTACGTATTCGGGACTGAAACCGGGACAATACACTCTGAACGTTATTGCCACCAATGCCAGTCATATTTCATCGGTTCCATTGAAATACACCGTCTTGATCAGTCCGCCGTTCTGGCAGACCTGGTGGTTCTACGGTATTATCATTCTGTTGGTGACAGCAGGAATCTACAGTTTTATCAAATACCGCGAAAGACAGCTGGTCCGCAAGAACCGTGAACTTGAGATCAAAGTCCAGGAACGGACCGTGGAGATAAGGAAACAAAAGTCCGTGATCGAGGAAAAGAACAAGAACCTTGAAGCTGCCAACATCGAGATCAGCGAGCAGAAGGATGTGATAGAAGCCAAGAACAGGGATATCACAGACAGCATCAAGTATGCCAAAAGAATACAGAATGCACTTCTGCCTTCGTTCGATATCCTGAAAGAGAGTTTCGCTGATTCGTTTATACTCTTTAAGCCACGGGATATCGTAAGCGGGGATTTTTACTGGGCGAAGAAGAAGAACGGCGAGGTGATCGTCGTCGCGGCGGACTGCACCGGGCACGGGGTGCCGGGGGCATTTATGAGCATGCTGGGCATATCCTTCCTGAATGAGATCGTGGACCGGAACAACATCACCGACCCCGGAAGTATTTTAAGTCATCTCAGAGAATCCGTCGTAAGCTCACTTAAACAACGCCAGGTGGATTCCGAAACAAGGGACGGCATGGATATAGCCCTGTGCAAGATCAATTCTGAAAAGAACCTGCTGTGGTTTGCCGGCGCGTACAATCCCCTCTGGCTGATACGTAACGGGGAACTTACCGAGCAGCGCGCTGACCGGATGCCCATTGCCATTTATGATAAAATGAATGAATTCACGACACAGGGCATCGAACTCCGGAAGGGGGACTGCATATACATGTTTTCCGACGGGTATGCCGACCAGTTCGGGGGTCCCAACGGGAAAAAATTCAAATCCAAAACCTTGCAGGAATTACTGATCAGTTTGCAGGATAAGGATATGGAGGAACAAAAAGAGATCCTGAATACCACCATCGAAGAATGGCGCGGGGATTTTGAACAAGTCGATGATATTGTTATCGTCGGCATAAGATATTAAGGACCACATCCTGAACATTACTTATAAAAGGTGCGATGAGTATGCAACCTGCCTGGCAGTTGAATAGGTACGGTCTCTTCCTCCTACTGGTTATTTTACTGAATCTTTACCCGGAAAGAACATCCGGCCAGCACCGGAACCAGCTTTACTACCCGGATCTATGAAGTAAGTGGAGCCAACAGGCCGGATTATATGAGCCTGTAATTCTGGTACTCGAAAAGCCTCTTCCCCGTTCTCTTTTCGATCCAGTAAAGGATCCGGTCGGTAGCCTTGAAGCTTTTCTTATTTTCGTCGAATTCTACCTCCCAGTTAACCTTCCCGATCCTTTCCCCCATAACCTTCGGGTGGGTTCCCTTGAAGGGTTTGATAGATTCAACGGAGGAATAATCAAAGAGTTTGGTGTGGTTTACCTTGCGGTCAACCCATTGGTCGCTGTGGTACAGCTTGTTGAAGCTGACATGCTTTTCCTGCATAATTTCCGGGGGACGGACCCATCCGTAATGGTAAATGCTGGCCCCTGCAGGCTTCACCTTTAATTTACGGCCACCGATCCGGAATCCCTGTGCGTCTTTATAGGACCGGATCTCTTTGTTGTTCCTGATTATCCTGATCTCATTCCGGTACCAGGATCTTGAATCGGCATTGTAATCGTAGCTTCCGTAAAAATGCAGGTAATTGAACAGCAGCCCTTCAACCTCCGGGTCTTCCAACCACCTCTCCATGGAACCGCGGATGGCTTTGTGATGCTTCTCATGCACCACTTCATCGGCCTGTATATAAAACGCCCAGTCGCAGTCATCCGGTAAGTGGTCAAATGCCTTGTTCGTTTCCTGCGAAAGAACTTCCCCGTTCCGCCGTGTGGATTCGTCCCAGGTGCTCTCGATGATCTCTATCTTATCCGATCGGATGGACCGGATCATGTCCAGCGTGCCATCCTCGGAATTCCCCACATTCATGAGGAACTTATCGCAAAGGGGCAGAATGGATTGTACCGATTCTACAACCGGGTAGGAAAATTTCTCCGCATTACGCACAAAACTAAATCCACAAACCTTCATAATCGCCAGATAATTAAATCGTTGTTCATAAAATTGAGCGTGGGACCAGGTTTTGCTTATTTAAAGTTAAAAAGTTTTTATGTAATTTGAAAACCCTTTATCAAAACATCTGGAGCATATGGTATTTAGCATATAATCCCTTCCTCTTCAGCAATTCTGAATGTGTTCCGCGCTCCTCGATACGGCCCTCTTCGATCACGATGATTTCATCGGCATACTTAACCGTTGAGAGACGGTGCGCGATCACGATCGAGGTCCGGTTCTTCATCAGGTTCTCAATCGCTTCCTGCACATACTTTTCAGACTCCGTATCGAGCGAAGAGGTTGCTTCATCCAGGATCAAAATCGGGGGATTTTTTAAAAGCGCCCGTGCAATGCTGATGCGCTGACGCTGGCCTCCGCTCAGTTTGCTGCCCGCATCCCCTACATTGGTCTCGTATCCCATTTCGGTCTCCATGATGAAATCATGTGCATTTGCTATCTTGGCGGCATTGATCACCTCTTCCTCAGGTACTGCATCCATCCCGAATGCGATGTTGTTGAAAAAGGTATCATTGAACAGAATGGATTGCTGGCTGACGATTCCCATGAGGTTCCTGAGATCGGCAATCTGGTAATTCCTGATGTCCTCTCCATTGATCTGAATGGATCCATCCACCGGATCTATGAACCTCGGGAGAAGGTCCACCAGTGTCGATTTCCCGGAGCCGGACTTTCCCACGATAGCCAGTGTCTTTCCCTTATCAATCCTGAGGTTGATCTTTTTTAGCACAGGTTCGGTATTGTATGCAAAGGATACATCCCTGTATTCGATGCAAGTCTCAAACCCCTTCACCGGCAAGGCATCCTCCTTATCCTTGATCTTAACCCTGGTATCAAGGATCTGCTCCACCCGTTCAAAGGCGGCCATTCCCTTCTGGATGTTATAGTAACCGGTTGAAAACGACTTGGCCGGGGTAATGATCTGTGAAAACACGATCAGGTAGGCAATA
>CAZVLG010000471.1:0-10226 GCA_964627835.1 uncultured Bacteroides sp. | reverse complement strand
ATGACGGCGTATGTCTCACCGTTGTTAAATCGACCGGAAACGAATATACCGTCACGGCCATCCAGGAAACTCTCTTAAAGACAAACCTGGGCAGATTGCAGCCGGGCATGAAGGTTAACCTGGAGCGAAGTGTTAAGGCCGATGGAAGGCTCGACGGGCATATGGTACAGGGACATGTGGACCTGACCGCGGTTTGTACGGAAGTCCGGGAATCGGAAGGAAGCTGGTATTATACCTTCGAATACACACCCTTACACGAGGAACATCTTACGGTTGAAAAAGGCTCCGTTTCGGTAAACGGGGTGAGCCTTACCGTGGTAAACTCACAGGCAAAATCCTTCCAGGTTGCCATTATTCCATACACCTACGAAGTCACTAATTTTCATGAAATCAAGCCGGGAACCGTAGTAAATATCGAATTCGATATCATCGGAAAATACATCGCAAAGATCCTGAAACAACTCGGGAAAATTTAATAGAGATGAAAACGACTTCACCGAAACAGCTGGCATTCCTGATTTCGCTGCTTTTTTCCCTGATATGCGTTTTGCTGGTGGCCCTGTCCACTTACCTGACCATTGAAAACAACCTTCTTATCATTCTCGGATCCCTGCTCATCAGCTTTGGCATCTCCTACCTGGTGATATATTACGCGGTGAGCAATCTTATCCTTGAAAAACTCAATCCGATCTATAAAAGCCTTGAGAACATCCCTGTAACCAAACAGGAATTAAGAAGAAAGCTTGAAGGAAAAGACGTCGTCCAGGAAGTAAACAGCATGGTCATCAACTATACGCAAAACCGTGCCAAGGAAATCAAGAAACTGAGGCGGCTGGAAAAATACAGGAAAGAGTTTCTGGGGAACGTGTCCCATGAATTAAAAACCCCCATTTTCAATATCCAGGGCTATATTCTTACCTTGCTTGACGGGGGACTTGAAGACCCGGAGATAAACCGTGAATACCTGGAAAGAACCGAAAAAAGCATCAACCGTATGATTTCCATCATCGAGGATCTCGAGTCCATCACCAAACTGGAAACCGGCAAACTTAAACTTCATTATGAAGATTATGATATCGTTGAGCTGGTTAGGGAGGTTTTTGACCTTCAGGATGCCAACCGCAGAAAATACAATATCCACCTGGCATTCAACAAGAATTATGATAAACCGATCATGGTAAGCGGAGATAAAGGCCGCATAACGGAAGTTTTGAATAATCTTATCGTCAATTCAATTTATTACGGGAACAAGGGGGGCAAGACCACCGTCAGCATCCAGGAACTGGGTGAAAACATGCTGGTGGAGATCCGTGACAACGGGATCGGCATTGAGGAAGAAAAAATCCCCAGGATCTTTGAGCGTTTCTACCGTACCGACAAGAGCCGCTCGAGAGACCGCGGCGGAACGGGACTCGGCCTGGCCATCGTAAAACACATCATCGAGGCCCATAATCAATCCATCTCTGTCAGAAGCGAGGTAGGGGTCGGTTCCTCATTCTCATTTACCCTCAAAAAGGCCTAGGGGCTGTTCGGGCCATTTTCAGGATGCCTGAGCAGGACAGGCGGTTCTGCCGCTTCATTCGTTTTCAGATGTCAGGTGCCGGATATAATTCAGGATCAGGATCTTCAGGCTTCTGATCTTATCGTGGATCCTTCCAAGGCTGATCAGTTCTTCGTCTGCGCCTGAAATCCGGATCTCTTTTTCGACATTGTCAAGATGTTGGAGGGCAAGGAACAGGTAATGGATCTGCTGCCCGATACCTTCTGCCCGGTTGCTGTAATTCAGGTTCAGGAGAAAATGGTTCAGCTCCCGGCGGATCATCAGAAAGCTTGAAAAATCTCCGTTGCCGCCGGATTCTTCCATACATCGGCCAAGGCCGGCAGCCAGGGAGATGGAACGATCATAGGTCTCATTTGTTTTCATGGTTCCGGTTTTCTCTGTACTTAATCCAAAAAATGAGGAAAAATCAGTCCCCAGTGTCCGATTTTTTATAATTTAACCGGCTCTGCATGCCAAAACTTTAATGATCCTTGTTACAGGCGGAACCGGATTGGTAGGAAGTCATCTCCTGCTGGAGCTTACGCGGACTGAGAACCGGGTCAGGGCCATTCAGCGTCCGCTTTCCTACACCCGGCATGTGCTGGATGTCTTTTCGCTATACCTGGAAAACCCGGAAACACAATACCGGAAAATTGAATGGGTGCCGGCAGATATAACCGATATTGACTCCATGCTTGAAGCAATGGACGGGGTGGAATACGTTTATCATGCGGCCGCTAATGTTTCATTTCAACCGGGAAAACCTGCTCCCCTCATGGATAACAATGTGGGGGGCACCGCCAACGTGGTGAATGCCTGCCTGGAAAAGAACATCCGGAAGCTTTGTTATGTAAGCTCAACGGCTGCTCTTGGAAATGCTTTACCGGGAGAGGAGATCACGGAAAATATGCTGTGGCTGGATTCGAAAAACCGTTCTCAGTATTCGATCAGCAAGTTCAGATCAGAAATGGAAGTCTGGAGGGGAGTGGCTGAGGGTCTCCAGGCCGTGATCGTGAATCCTTCGATCATTATTGGTCCGGGGGACTGGCACCGGAGTTCTTCCTATCTTTTCACTGCAGTCTGGAAAGGGCTTACATTCTATACCGAAGGGATCACCGGCTATGTGGATGTCCGCGACGTTGTCCGGGCCATGATCCTCCTGATGAACGGTGATATTCAAGGAGAACGATATACGCTGAGTTCTGAAAATCTTTCCTATCGCAAGGTCCTGGAAATGATAGCAGAAGCCCTTGGGAAAAAACCTCCCCGGATCCATGCCACACCATTCCTTGTTTCGATTGCCTGGAGGCTGGACTGGATTGCCGGCCTCCTTACGGGAAAGAGCAGGAGCATTACCAGGGATGCGGCAAGATCGAGCCTGAGAAAAGCCCTGTTTTCAAACCGGAAGATCCGTGAAGCCATGGATCTGGAGTTTATACCCATCGATCAATCCGTCAAGGAGACCGCCCGGATATTTCTCCGTAATCCTTCCTTTAACAAGTAGTTTCCCAATTGTTCCGTTTTACAAGCCTTTTCGCAATCTCCCGGGTTTATCCTAAAGATCGTACCATCAGGAATCCGGTTCCGGATATAATAAAATCCCATCCGGCAATGGCGGCAAAATTATTTCCTTCTTCGGATCAACCAGCCTGGTATCAGGGAAAACAGGGTGGACAGGGTGATCAGCAGGACCAGGACAGGAATCTCCCCGAATCCCTGCAAACCCAGAGCAATGAATACCATGGCCAGGTTAACCAGCAGCAGCAGGCCGGTGGCCTGGATATGCGTAAGTCCCGCATCAACCAGCCGGTAATGAATATGATGCCGATCCGGCCGCAGGGGTGAACGTCCCTTCAGGATCCTGACAACAACAATGCGAAGGGTGTCAAAAAGCGGAACGATCAGGACTGCCACAGCAAAGGCCAGCGGTGTATGGATCTTCCAGGCCAGGATATCGGTTTGTTCAAGATTAAGAAAATGAATCAGCATCAGTGCCAGGAGAAACCCGAGAAGAAGGGAGCCGGTATCCCCCATATGAATCTTCTTGCGGCGGCTGAAAACATTATACCAGGAAAATCCTGCCAGTCCGCCGAATAAAGCAGCCGGCAGGAGCACCCAGGCTTGCGGGCCTGAATGATAAAACACCATGCCGAACATCAGGGAGGCAAGCATCCCGATCCCCGCCGCCAGACCATCGATGCCATCGATCAGGTTGATGCTGTTGATCACGACGACCATGGCCAGGACGGTAATCAGGATCTCCCAGGCTTCTCCTTCCAGGTGGATGCCCAGTTGGGCGCCAGGGGCATGGATTCGTAAACCACAGGGAACGGTTATGAGCAGGGCAACCAGAACCTGTCCCAGTAATTTCCACCAGGGGGCAATGAGCAGAATATCATCCTTAAGGCCGATAAAAAACAGGATCACTGCGCCTGCCGTCAGATAATGCAGTTCCGGCAGTATGGATCGATCCGCAAACAGGTTCAGGGAAACGATCACGGCGGCAAAGATGGCCAGTCCCCCAAGAGTTGGTATCCCCGTCGGTCCGCCTTCCCTGGCCGTGCTGTAAAGCTTCTTGCTTCTTGCCACTTTTACAATACTGGGTATAGCAACCAGGCTGATCGCCATGGACGTAATGAATCCCGCCAGTAAAGTACTGTCCTGCATGAAGGATATTTCAGGAATAAAGGAAGCGCTTTATCTTTTGTGTGGCCGTTTTTTGAAAAGGTGACGGCTGAAGGACCACTGATTGAACCTGGGAAAATTTATTTACCCTGGAATTTACATCTGCTTTAATGTCTTTGAGCAGTTCATCGACTTTTTCTTCCATAAAGCTGTTTACTTCTTCGCGCAGATGCTGGTATGCCTGTTCGATTTCTTCCATGTTGATGTGCACCAGGGCAATCAGTTTTCCCTTTTGCTCAATAACCAGCGATTCAACTACATGCCTGAAATTATTGATTACAACCTCAATTTCTTCCGGATAGATATTCTCCCCGCTTGAACCAACGATCATGTTTTTCAGCCTTCCTTTTATGAAGAGGTTCTGGCCCTTGTCAAAGTAACCCAAGTCTCCGGTCCGGAGCCATCCGTCATCGGTCACTACTTCCCGGGTAAGTTCCGGTTCCCGGTAATATCCCTGCATTACATTCGGTCCCCTGGCACAGATCTCCCCTTCACCGGTTTCGGGATCGGGATCGTGTATTTTTAGCTCCACCCCTTCTATTGCGGGGCCGGTTGAGTTAAGCCTGTTTTTTCCCGGGACGGCCCCTGCCAGCAGTGGGGAAGTTTCCGTAAGTCCATATCCGATAGCATAGGGAAATCCGGCCTCGATCAGGAATTGTTCAACCTGGGAATTGACCTTCGCCCCACCGATCCCGAAAAACTCAAGTTTCCCTCCAAAGGATTCATACAGTTTCCTGCCTGCAGACCTGTGGAGGATCCGCCGTATGAATGGGATGCTCATCAATATTCGGATTGGTTTGCTCCCCTGCAGGACAGGCCTTATTTTCTGAAAATAGACCTTTTCGATGACCATGGGAACGGACAGCATGACGGTGGGCCTGATTTCCTTCAGGGCTTCCATGAGTATGGATGGGGACGGGGGCTTCCGGAGGTAGTATACGCTGGCCCCGTTCATGATGGGTACCAGAAACCCGATGGTGTTTTCCAGGGTATGGGACAATGGCAATATGGATAGGAAGCGGTCGTTCTCTCCGACAGGGTGCAGAGACCGGCACGCCACAACGTTTGAACAAATATTCCGGTGTGTCAGCATTACTCCTTTCGATGAGCCGGTGGTTCCCGATGTATAAATGATGGCCGCAAGATCGGTTTCCTTTATTTCGTATTCCTTTGAGGGTGTGGCCTGCGGATCGTACGCAGGTATTTCCCGGGGATTTTCAAGAAAGGAAAAATCCTCTATCCGGAGAATAAATTGCATTCCTTCAACACTCAGGTTATCGAGTTTCTGCTGAAGGCTGGAAGAAACGAAAATGGCTTTTGTACCGGAATGTTCCAGAATGTTCTTAATTTCATTCGGCAAGAAATCAGGCAGAAGCGGTACCACAACGGCCCCCATAAAACTTATGGCAAAATAGGCAATTCCCCAGTTCGGCATATTCGTGCTCAATATCGCCACCCTGTCGCCGGGCTGAACACCCAGTGATTCAAGAAACCCGGTCACCGAATCAATGCGCGATTTTACCTGCTTATAACTGAGTGGTTTTTCACCAACGAAGGACAATGCATTTGAGTCGCCGTGTCCCTGAGCCATTTTATTAAACATGGAGGGAAAGGTCAAGGTCTCCTGATCATTCATATTTGCCTGAATTAAAGGACCAAAAGTACGAGATTTTTAATTCCTGAACTATTTTTTCATACCTTGAGGGCAGGAACCGGGCAGTTATGGCCGAACCATTTTCAGAAATACGCCCGAAAAACACCGATGGGCCGGGAAGCAGGAGCTTTATCATAAAAAAGAGTTAAAGTCGATGCCCGACTACAAAGATTACTATACGGTCCTGGAAATTGATCACGATGCCGGACCCGTGGAAATCAAGCAGGCCTATCGCAAAATGGCCAAGATTTACCACCCAGACATTAGCGATTCACCGGATGCACATGAACGCTTCATTGAAATAACGGAAGCGTATGAAATCCTCATGAACCGGGATCTTCACGCGTATTATATTCATCGTGTAAAAACCGATTCCGAATTTATGCGTGCCCAGTGGGAACAGGCCCGCAGGGAAGCCCAGGAAAGTGCCCGGCGTTATGCCAAAATGAAATTTGAGAAGTTCAAACAGGAGCAGGAGGCATTCAAGAAAAGCGGCTGGCATGACCTGATACTGACGTTTCGTTACCTGGGTCGCATCCTGGCCTTCCCGCTTATTGGATTATTTATTGCACTTCCGCTCATAAGTAAAGAAGTCTCCGAACATCCCACCGGATATGTAATGTTCTGGCTGATGGCCCTGATCCTGGTTTTTTTCATCCTGAATAACTGGAAAAATTATTTGAGAATTGATTCTTACTATTACCATCTGAGCGATATTGGTAAGGTCCTGAAGGAATCTTCAAAAAAGACCGCTGAAGAATGCTATTATTGTCCCGGGCACAGGGCGATGATCTATCCTTATAAAATCTTCATATTCCGGATCCGGAGCATGCAGGTTCAAACCTTCGGGGCCCTTTACGGAAGAAAAGTTGGTACAAACAGGGAAATAAAAACCATCCGGATACCCAGAAGCCGTAAGGCTTTTTTGATTCATGCCCTTGGCTCGCTGCTTAAAATCTCTGTGTTTCTTTCCTGTATGATTTTCATGACCCGGGATCCGTTGGCCCGCCTTAGCCTTCCGATTGGTCTTATCCTTGGGGGACTTGCATCGGGCGTCATGCTTATGATTACGGGCACCCGTTCAAAGGTTTCCTACCTGTTGAGCTATGGAATGCTGATTAAATTCCTGGTCTGGATCCTTTTAATATGGTTCCTGGGAAGTTATGCGTTTATTTTTTTATTTTTTGACCCCATGCTGGAAGCCCTGCTCAGGTTTATTTCAGAAGACCGCCTTTTTATTCCGCTTACCCGCCAATATCCTTCCCTGTACCGCTTATTCTGCAAGCGATACCAGCTTTATATGGAACTGCCTGTATTATCGGTGATCAGTCCCCTGTTCCGATGGTTGTTCTGATATCTCTCGATTTTCATAACTTGCGCCTTTGATTAACTCAGGTGGACACCAAGAAGACCGAAGAACTTTTCATCCTTGATTTATTCCGGGATTTGTACGAAGACTTCCCAAAGGGAATCCTGAATGCATCCGAATCGCCGGATTTCATACTGAGCCTTGGCCCACGAAACAAGATTGGTCTTGAACTGACACGCCTGCACCTGCAAGTCCCCGGTTCTGACCCATTTTCTTTTGAAAATATATCGGCCTGTTTACAGCAAAAGGAAGAAAAGCTGGATTTGTACCGCAAGAAAAATTTACAGGAATACTGGTTGATTTTGGCCGTCCGTGATCCCGCCTTCCGTCCCGGGTACAACCTGAACAACAAATTGATGGTCTGGAAGTTCCCGTCTGCTTACAATCGAATATTCATTTTCGATGTAATGAAAGGCCGCATCCTGGAATTGAAAAAAACGAGCACTTAACGCAGCTACAAGGCAAAGCATACCCATGCCATGCCGAGCTGGCTTTACCTTTTGTGTTTTCTTCAAACAGTAAAAGGGGGTCCGGATAACCTTCGGTTAATTTCCGGAAGGTGAGTGATTATTGCTTACTGTTCCCTCGGGGGCCTGGCCTGGTTGACGCGCAATTCCCTGCCTTTGACTTCCGTCCCGTTGAGTTCATCAATTGCCTTCTGTGCAGCAGCATCATCGGACATTTCAATGAATCCGAATCCTTTACTCTGATCTGTGTACTTGTCCCGGATAATTTTAACGGAAGTTACTTCTCCATATTCAGCAAAAACCTTTTCAAGTTCTTCTTCTGAAAGATTGTAATTGAGATTTCCTGCGTAAATGTTCATTTCAAAAAAATTAGTTCAAACGGCAAATATATGGATTAAAAATATTAAATATCAAAACATTCCCGTTTTTTAATGGAATTATAAACACTTCATAATTGCTAAAGATTTGTACATTTGTTCTTTAAACTTAAACCAGTCAATCACTTATGGATCAGAAATATGAGAATTTGCCGGAGAAGCCAAAAAGGAAAACACCTGTTCTACTTATTATACTTGTGATTGCACTGGCATGCGCCATAGGATACCTGGGATACACCTATAATGATCTGAAAAAGCAATCTGAAATTGAAAAGGCCGAACTGACCCGGCAGCGGGAAAAACTTGAATCGGAATTAATGGAAATTTATTCCGAATATGATTCCCTGAAGTCGGAGAACGACACCATGAACCTGAAATTACAGGCCGAACAGGACCGGATTGAGCGTCTCCTGAAGATCAATGCCAACAACGTGTATAAAATACGGATGTACGAAAAAGAACTCCAGACCATTCGTCAGGTCCTCCGGTCCTATGTTGTCCAGATTGACTCGCTGAATATGGCCAACCAGGAACTCAGGGCCGAGAACCTTGAGGTTCTTCAGCAATTACGGCGTTCAGAGACCGAAAGGCGGGAATTAACACAGGTAAAGGAAGATCTGACCAACAAGGTGGAGATTGCATCCGTACTGAGTGCCAAAAATATTGTCATATCTGCTCTTAGAAACGAGAAAGGCCGCGAAACCGACCGGTACGATAAAGTCATCCGGCTCCGGGTCTGTTTCACGCTCAGGGAAAATCCCATTCTTGAGCCCGGACCCAAGGTCATTTACATGCGTATTGCCCGTCCGGATGATGTAATCCTCACATCCGGGGTTAATTTCTTTGAATTCGAAGGCGAACAAATCGTCTATACGGCAACCCGGGAAGTAAGTTATGAGAACGTGGACGTGGATCTGTGCATTTATTGGCAGAATGACGGACAGCTGGTTCCCGGCAATTATAATCTCAATCTTTATTCCGACGGCTATAAAATCGGCTCATCGACATTTGCACTTAAATAACCATCATCATATTCCATTATCATGAGAATTGGCATTATCATTGGCCGTATCGGGGGCGTTGACGGAGTTGCCCTTGAAACTGAAAAATGGATCGAGGTAATTCAGCGCATGGGTCATGAAATCTTCATTCTTTCCGGCCAGTTTGAAGAAAGACCCATGGACAGCCGCAATGAAACCCTGGTCCCCGAAATGTCCTTTTTCTCACCGGAAAGCTTCTGGAGCCAGAAAAAGGCCTTCTTTTATCCCGAAACCAACCCTGCTGAACTGATCGATCATATCGATCTGTACAGCAAGGTGATCTATAAAAAAATTCTGGATTGGATCAAGGAAAGCAAAATAGAGCTGATTATATCTGAAAATGCTTCCTGTCTGCCTTCCCACCTTGAAATGGGACTGGCCATAAAAAATGCGGTGAAAAAGTCCGGTATCCCCACCATTACTCATGATCATGACTTTGCCTGGGAAAGAGGGGACCGTTATGTTTCCCCGCACCAGGCCATTAACGATTACGTGGAATCCCATTTCCCGATGCGGCTTCATAATGTTCATGCCGTGATCAACTCCCACGCTCATAATACCCTTAAGGAACGATTCAACAGGGATTCGGTGAACGTACCCAATGTCATGGATTTTGACATCCCCTACGGAGTCCAGAATGAACATAATAAAAACATTAACAAGGTCCTTGGCTACAAGGACAACGACATCCTTTTATTCCAGATCACGCGTGTGGTCGGCAGGAAAGGCATTGAAACAGCCATTGACCTGGTACATCAGCTCGAGGATGAAAAAATCAAGCTGGTGATTACCGGAAATTACGCCGACGATGAAGGCAGTAAATATTATAATGACCTGGTGAACCAGATCCATGACCTGAAACTGGGCGAAAGGGTTCGGTTCGCTTATCATTGCTTCTATAACAAGGGAATTGTCAGGCAGGGTGATGATTGCGGGTATTCCCTTTCGGATGCCTATGCGCGCGCCCGCGCCTGTACCTATTTCAGTACCTACGAAGGTTTTGGAAATGCATTTGTGGAAGCGGTCCTGGCCAAACGCCCCATCTTCGTGAACAATTACCAGCCGGTTTACTGGCCGGATATTGGCAGCAAGGG
>CAZVLG010000470.1:0-15429 GCA_964627835.1 uncultured Bacteroides sp. | reverse complement strand
GAGGTTAATGCTATTGCCTCCGATTTTAAAATGCCTCAGGTGTGGAAAACTTCACTGGCTGTAGATTATGAACTTCCGGTTTCATTCCCGATGTCGGTTACATTGGAAGGTATTTACACGAAGAACATAAATGGTGTACTGCTGGAAAACTACAACCTGAAACAACCCGATGGTACCTGGGAGCGATTCAGCGGATCTGATGACAGATATATTTATCCTGCTGATAGTATCCTGGAGTATACATCAAGAAATGCATACATACTGTCCAATAACAGCGAAGGATGGGGGGCAATCGGGAATATTACGATTACCGCAGAGCCTGTTAAAAATCTGAATTTAATGGCGGCTTATACCCAGACCGAGTCAAATGAGGTTTCGGGTATGCCCGGTAGCGCCGCATATTCTGCATACAATGGCGCTATTCAGGTGAATGGCCCGCATATTCCCTGGGTTCAGCGTTCGCAATATGTTATTCCAAGCAAAGCCATTGTTTTTGTTTCTTACAGTATTCCTTACGCTAACGATCATATGGCAACATCCTTTAATTTGTTCTATTCCGGGTATTCAGGTTGGTACAATAGCTTTATGTATACAAATGATATGAACGGCGATGGTTATGGAAATGATCTGATATACATACCGAGTGCCAGGGGCGACATCCAGTTTGTAAGTGCTGCTGACGAAGATGCTTTCTTTGCATTTATGGAACAGGACAATTACCTGAGCAAGCATCAGGGTGAATATGCTGAAGCATATGCTGCAAGAGCTCCCTGGGTGCATACCTTTGATTTACATGTGGCACAGGATTTCAGCATCAATACAGGTAACACCAAACATACTCTACAGCTATCCCTCGACATCTTGAACTTCGGTAATATGATCAACAGCGAATGGGGTATTGGCAAGTATGATCCAAACGATGGTCGGATTTTGAATTATGAAGGCGTGGACGCAAACAATGTTCCAAGCTTTTCTATGGCTACAGATGCCGATGGCAATTACCTGACAGAAACATATTCTACTAATTATGATCTGGGTTACACTCAATGCTGGCGACTGCAGATCGGAGCACGTTACATCTTCTAATGCAAAGCAGGGATTCCGAATTAATTAATCTGTGCTGATAAAGGAGTTGGATATTTTAAAAGAATCCGCTATAAAAAACAGAGTGAGAGCGAAGAGCGATGAACTCCACTCTGTTTTTTTCTTCACTCTCACGCTGGCTCTCACTCTGTCATGTTCGAAGCAATAACATCCCTTTAGTATTACGAAATCAAAAAAAATTTGATACTGCTTCCTAGTACATGACAAATTATTCTTAACTAATTGAAATTCAGAGATATAATGTTAATAACTTATTGATAACCAACGTCTAAATATATTGCTCAAAGCCCTGATATTCACTACCTTACGAGTAATATGACTCAGCGATACATGAACACCAAGGCTGAGAATAAAAATACCATTTTATTCACAACGTTATCACAAATATTCGGGGACAAAATGAATTTGGCCCGAATTAAGTTTTTTGGCTTATTTATCTGTGCTCTATGCAAGGTTCAAAAGCCTTACGTTAAAGGATTTACAGGAAGCCTGGCTTTTGAACATGGCTTTGATATCAAACTTACCCAGGATTTCTTCATGGAAGCTGCCGGACGTAACCATACGCTACAGATCTCCTTTGATATTCTGAACTTCACCAACATGCTGAATAAGAAATGGGGGCGCCGCTACTATACCTCCAACAACCAGTATACACTGATCGCTTTTGAGGGATTTAAACCGAACGGAACCACGCCACAGTTCACGTTCGAGAAACCCACGGGTGATTTCTACTTGATCGATGATTCCGGGCTGAACAGCTCAAGGTGGCAGGCCCAGCTTGGGATCCGGTATATATTCTGATAAGCTGAAACAGACAGATTGCAGGAAGGCCGTCTCCAAGTTCTTTTCGGAGACGGCCTTCTTCATTAAAAAAGACCATCGCTGAACATGGTTCAGGATGGTCCTTTTTTCTAACCCTTTTTTGAAAAACTAAAATCCAGTTCTTCACCCTGGTTTCGGTTCAGAAATTACAAAAGAATACCTGCCAAAAATTTGTCAGCCATAATTTTTTTTTAACAAAATTTTGAACTATTAACAGTCCCTTTCAGGGTCCCGGTTCCCCCCGTGTTATAAGTAAAGTTGGTGTTAAAATAAATAAAGGTCTTAAAATTCTTTATTTGTGGCATCTTTGTATTTGCCTGATTTCCTTATGTTTACAAGGCTAGGTTAATAACTATCTTCATTTGTTGAAAAATACGAACGGGCTCAACTTGTTCAGCGAGTATGCAATATTTAAATTGCAATTTCAACTTTCTGTTTGTAGTCCTCGGCTAATTTTTTATTACTAATCGACTAAATCTCACAACTTCCATGGAAGAGTTGACCTCGAAAAAGAAGACAGATATTGATGTAAAAAAGGAAGCGGAAGTACTGAAAAAAGATGAAGCCGAAAAAGGACTCCAGACCTACTCATTTGAAGAAGCCGTAGAAGCATCCAGAATATATTTCAAAGGAGACGACCTTGCCGCCACCGTCTGGGCCAATAAATATGCACTGAAAGACAGCAGGGGACTGATCTATGAAAAAACCCCCGACGATATGCACCGCCGCATTGCCCGGGAGGTTGCACGGATCGAAAAAAGATACCCGAATCCCCTGTCGGAAGACGAGGTTTTTGAGCTGATCCGTGATTTCCGGTACATCGTTCCACAGGGATCTCCCATGACCGGGATCGGGAATAATTTCCAGATTGCTTCCCTTTCCAATTGTTTTGTCATAGGCAATGACGGCAATGCCGATTCCTACGGCGGCATCATGAAGATCGACCAGGAACAGGTACAGCTTATGAAGCGCAGGGGCGGGGTCGGTCATGACCTGAGCCATATCCGGCCCAAAGGCAGTCCGGTTCTGAATTCTGCCCTTACCTCTACCGGGATTGTCCCGTTCATGGAAAGGTATTCCAATTCGACCCGGGAGGTGGCACAGGATGGCCGCCGCGGAGCATTGATGCTGAGCATTTCCGTAAAGCACCCGGATGCGGAAGGATTCATCGATGCCAAAATGATAAAAGGCAAGGTGACCGGGGCCAATGTGAGCGTAAAGATCTCAGACGAATTCATGGATGCCGTTGTAAGCGATAAACCATTTATTCAACAATATCCTGTTGATTCTGACGCCCCGGCCTACTCGAAGGAAACGGATGCTAAAAAACTCTGGAAAAAGATCATCCACAATGCATGGAAATCCGCAGAACCGGGAGTGCTTTTCTGGGATACCATCACACGCGAATCCGTAGCCGACTGCTATGCAGACATCGGGTTCAAGACCGTGTCAACGAATCCCTGCGGAGAAATTCCCCTTTGCCCCTACGATAGCTGCAGGCTGCTGGCGATCAATCTTTACAGTTACGTGGAAAATCCCTTCACCGACAAGGCAAAGTTTAATTTTGAGCTGTTTCGAAGGCATGTGGGACTCGCACAGCGCATTATGGATGATATCATAGACCTTGAACTTGAGAAGGTCGATGCCATTCTTGAAAAGATAAAGGCAGACCCGGAAGACCCGGAACTGAAATGGGTCGAAAAAAGGCTCTGGGAAAAGATCAAGCAAAAGGCGGTGGAAGGGCGCCGCACCGGTGTTGGAATTACCGGGGAAGGCGATATGCTGGCATCGCTCGGCCTGCAGTATGGATCCGAAAACGCCATCGATTTTTCAAGCGAGGTACATAAAACCGTGGCGCTCGAGGCGTATCGCTCCAGTGTGAGCATGGCCAGGGAAAGGGGGGCTTTCCCGATATTCAGCATCGAACGCGAAAAGGACAACCCCTTCATCAACCGCCTGAAAGAGGAGGATCCGGGCCTGTACGAGGACATGAGCAAATACGGCAGGAGGAACATCTCCCTGCTTACGATCGCACCGACCGGGACCACCAGCCTGATGACCCAGACAACATCGGGTATTGAGCCTGTTTTCCTCCCGGTTTACAAAAGAAGAAGAAAGGTTAATCCCAACGATTCCGGGTCAAAAATTTCCTTCGTGGATGAGGTAGGCGACAGCTGGGAAGAGTTCAATGTATTCCATCATAAGTTTGAGACCTGGCTTGAAGTGAACGGCTACGATCCCAGGCAGGTAAAGCAGATGAATGATAAGGAAGTAAACGAAATCGTTGAGAAATCGCCCTATTACAGGGCAACCTCGAATGACGTGGACTGGGTCAGCAAGGTGAAAATGCAGGGAGAGATCCAGAAATGGGTCGATCATTCCATTTCGGTGACCATCAATCTGCCCTCAGATGTCTCTCAAGAACTGGTTAGTGAATTGTATATCACCGCCTGGAACAGCGGATGCAAGGGTTGTACCGTTTACCGCGATGGTTCCCGGGCCGGTGTGCTGATCAAGGATGACTCGAAGGACGATGTACATAAATTCAAAAGACCCAAAGAACTTAAGGCAGAGATCCTCCGTTTCAATAATAACGATGAAAAGTGGATCGCTTTTGTGGGACTGAAGGATGGCGCGCCGTATGAGATCTTTACCGGTATCGAGGACGAAGAGATGTTCCCGCTTCCCAAGAGCATCACCAGGGGAATCATTGTTAAAAACAAGAATGAAGACGGCGTCAGCCGATATGATTTCCAATACACAGATAAGTACGGGTATAAAAATACGCTCGGGGGACTTTCCCATATCTTTAACCCGGAGTTCTGGAACTATGCCAAACTTATTTCCAGCGTTCTGAGGCATGGCATGCCGATTCCCTCTGTGGTCAATCTGGTGTCTTCCCTCCGGCTTGACAGCGAATCCATCAATACCTGGAAGGCCGGGGTCGAACGCACGCTTAAAAAGTATATCCCCGACGGAACCAGGGCCCATACAAAGCAAAAATGCCAGGAATGCGGCTCCTCCAACCTGGTCTACCAGGAAGGATGCCTGATCTGCACCAACTGTGGTTCCAGCAAGTGTGCCTAGCGGGGTAAGGTCAATACGTTCTGCGGGATGAGCAATACTGTCTGAGGCGCGATTTCTCGCGCCGAGTTGTATTGCGAAAGGAGCAGAAGTGTATTGACCTTTCCCCTACTTCAATACCCCCAGTTCCTTGCCTACCTTAACGAAGCCCGCGACTGCCTTGTTCAGGTGCTTATCGTTGTGTGCTGCGGATAGCTGGACCCTTATCCTGGCTTCGCCCTTGGGCACCACAGGATAATAAAATCCGATCACGTAAATTCCTTCATCCAGCAGTCTGGCGGCAAAATCCTGCGAAAGTTTTGCATCGTACAGCATAATCGGGACAATGGCCGATTTGGTGGGTCTCAGGTCAAATCCCGCCGCACTCATTTTTTTATAAAAGTATTCGGTATTGTAGTGCAGCTTGTCCTGCAATTCATTGGTTTCGCCCATCATCCTGAACATGGCAATCCCGGCGCCGACGATGGACGGGGGAAGGGAATTTGAAAACAGGTAAGGCCGGGACCGCTGTCTCAGCATATCGATGATCTCTGCCCGCCCGGTGGTAAATCCCCCGATCGCCCCTCCGAACGCCTTCCCCAGGGTGCCCGTGATGATGTCCACTTTTCCCCTGATGTCGAAAAGCTCGGTCACTCCGCGTCCGGTTTCCCCGACCACCCCTGCCGAATGGCATTCATCGACCATCACCAGGGCATCGTATTTCTCGGCAAGGGCCACGATACGGTCCATCGGGGCAACGTTCCCGTCCATGGAGAATACACCGTCCGTGACAATGATCCGGAACCGCTGAGCCTGTGCTGCCTTCAGCTGCTCTTCCAGGTCATCCATATCGGTATTCCTGTAACGGTAGCGCTGCGCCTTGCACAGCCGTACCCCGTCAATAATGGAGGCATGGTTCAGGGCATCGGAGATAATCGCATCTTCCGCCGTCATGATGGGTTCGAATACGCCCCCGTTGGCATCGAAACAGGCAGCATAAAGAATGGTATCCTCGGTGCCGAAAAAATCCGCAATCTGTTTTTCGAGCTCCTTGTGGAGATCCTGGGTGCCGCAGATGAAACGGACGGAAGACATGCCGTACCCATGGCTCTCCAAAGCCTCTCTGGCAGCCCTTACAAGAATGGGATGGTTGGACAGGCCAAGGTAATTATTGGCGCAAAAATTCAGTACTTTCCCGCCGGTTGAAACAGTTATTTCAGCACCCTGTGCCGAAGTTATGATCCGTTCATTTTTATACAGCCCGGCTTCTTTTATGGATTCCAGTTCCTGCTGCAGATGTTCTTTTATTTTCCCGTACATGATTGAGTGGTTTATGCGTATGTGACGTTTGTTTTTGCTGTATCTGGCTGCCGGATACCTGCAGTTTCACCGAAGGATCCCCAGGTTCAGTTTTTTACCGATCTCTTCCAGCATGATCTCGGTCATGCTTTCCAGATCGTACTTATAGTCGCATCCCCAATCGCGCGCAGAAATGCTGTCGTCAACACTCTGGGGCCAGGTTTCGGCAATGGTCTGGCGGAAATCCGGTGAATAGCTGATCCTGAATTCCGGGATGTGCTTTGCGATCTCCGCATGGATCTGGCCCGGGGTGATGCTCATGCCCCCCAGGTTGTAGGCGCTGTGGACGGTCAGCCTGTCCGCCTCTGCCTCCATCAGGTCAATGGTGGCCTTGATGGCATCGGGCATGAAAAGAAAGGGGAGCGCGGTGTCCTCGGAAAGAAAACAATTGTACGATCCGTTCTTTACGGCGGAATAATAGATCTCCACGGCATAATCGGTAGTCCCTCCTCCTGGCTCAGTTTTGAAGCTTATAAGTCCAGGGAAACGTATGCTCCGGACATCAACCTTGTATTTATTGCAGTAATATTCACACCAGCGCTCACCCGCCAGCTTGCTGACACCATAAACGGTCGTTGGTTCCATGATGGTTAACTGCGGTGTGTTTATCCGGGGTGTGGTCGGTCCAAATACTGCAATCGAACTGGGCCAGAATACCTTCCTGACTTCATCGACCATTTTAGCCACCTCCAGGATGTTCATCAGGCTGTTCATATTGATATGCCAGGCCTGTATCGGCAGTTTCTCCGCATTTCCCGAAAGCACGGCTGCCAGGTGGTAGATCTGGGTGATCTTGTGCCGGATCACAAAATGGATCAGGCGTTTATCATCCATCACATCCAGCAATTGAAAGGGGCCGCTCTCCATAATGTCCCTGCTTGCCTCTTTGATATCCGTGGCGAACACATGATCGCTCCCGTAAATTTTCCGCAGTTCCTGGGTGAGCTCCGAACCGATCTGCCCGGCAGCACCGATGATGAGAATTCTGTCCATGCTTGTTTGATTCAGCTTTTACCTCAACGAAAATAGGCCTTTCCGGCGAGAGTTACTATGATAAAAAACATACCTGCCTGCTTGCATGCACACGGATCTAAACGACTCCACCGTACAATTTTTGAACTGTTTCTCAGTTCATAATTAATGCATTGCCTATTTGAAAAGGCCACTAAAACAATGCCTTTTGGAGAGAAGGATCCTGATAGCCGTCTTGCTGTTCTTTGACCTGGCAATCTCTGCCCAGGACCTGTCGACAATGCGCACCAGAACGCTGGATGTGCATACCGACACGATCTGCCTGGATACACTGGCGATCATGCCCGGCTCCTTATTTCTTTTCGACGCCGGGGATAATCTGGTCCCGGACAGCTTGTACCGGGTCTTGCCTGCAGAGGGGAAATTACTGGTGGACCCCGGGAAATTGAGCGGGACATTCCGCGTTAAATACAGGGTGCTGGCAACCGGGATCTTCCTTCCCTATTCTCACAAGGATCCCTCCGGCCTGGGACCGAAGCCGGACGTGCAGGCCGCCGATCCTTTCCGCATCAGTGCCGAAGACATTCCAAGGGGAGGATACTATTCCTATTCCGATCTCAATAAACGGGGAAGCCTTTCCCGAGGCATTACTTTCGGGAACAGCCAGGACTTGGTGGTTAATTCCAACCTCAACCTCCAGCTGACGGGAAAACTCAGCGATAACCTGAATATCGTCGCCGCACTGTCCGATAATAACATCCCCATACAGCCGGAAGGGTATTCCCAGCAAATCTCGGAATTTGACAAGGTATACATCGAAGTCTTTAACGATAAGCTCTCCCTTACGGGCGGTGATTTTGAGCTGACGGGCTCGCCCGGGATGTTTACGGATTTCTACAAACGGGCAAAGGGAGTACGCTTCAGCGGGAACTTCGGGCTCGGCAATACCAGCAGGAATAACTTCAGTACGATACTCAGCGGGGCCATATCCAAAGGTAAATTCACCCGGAATTCATTCATGGGAACCGAGGGGAACCAGGGACCCTACAAGCTCAAGGGTGCGGATCTTGAACCCTTCATTGTCGTCCTGGCAGGATCGGAACGTGTTTATATCGACGGACGTCTCTTAAGCCGGGGAATAGACCGGGATTATACGATCGATTACAACAATGCAGAACTTACCTTCACACCCCGGCAGCCGATCACGAAGGACAAACGGATCATCGTTGAGTTTGAATACTCGGAGCAGAGCTATGCCAGGTTCCTGGTTTATACGAGCAATGTCTTTCGTACAGAAAACGGATCCTTTTACCTGAATGTCTTTTCGGAACAGGATGACCGGAACCAGACCCTACAGCAGGATCTTTCAGAAGAAGAAAAGGAGTTCCTTTCCGGGATCGGCAACCAGATCGAAAACGCGGTCGTCCCCCGCATCGACAGCGTAGGATACAATCCCGACGAGATACTCTACCGAAAAACAGACAGCCTGGTCAACGGGACCACCTATCCCGGAGTGTACGTGTATTCCGCCGATCCCCCAGAGGCTGTCTACCGGCTCCGTTTCAGCTATGTCGGGGAAGGCAGGGGGAATTACCTGCCTTACAATTCGGCGCTTAACGGGAAGGTGTTCCGCTGGGTGGCTCCCCTGAATAATGAGAGACAGGGAAGCCATGAACCGGTGGTGCTGCTGGTCACCCCAAAAAAGAAACAGGTTGTAAGCTTTGGCGGAACCCAGTCCTTTTCATCCATGACCAGGGCATCGTTTGAAGTCGCCATGACCAATAACGATCTGAACAGCTTTTCGGACCTGGACGGCGATGAAAACCTCGGATATGCCCTGAACCTGGGGATCGAACAGGACATGCTCCGGGCGGATACTTCCCGGATCCGGCTCCGGGGATTGGCAGGGTACCGCCATATCAGCCGGAAATTCAATCCCGTGGAAAGATTTCGAAGCGTGGAATTTGAGCGGGACTGGAACCTCGTTGACATCTCCCCGGACATGCAGGAAGACTTTGCCAGTCTTGGTTTCCATTTCTATGAAAAAAAGACGGGTTACCTGAGCCTGAATTCTGAATTCCTGAACCGCAACAACGAGGTTGAGGGATTCCGTAATTCCCTTTCCGGGATCCTTGCATTCCGGGGTTTTGAACTGGATATGGACGGGAGCATGCTGAATTCCGACGATCCCTTTTCCAGCGCCCGGTTCCTTCGCCATCGGGTCTCCCTGTCCAGGCATTTTTCCTATATTGTTTTTGGGCTGCGCGAAGAAGGGGAACAGAACCGCTGGACAGGAAAATCGACCGACAGCCTGTTGCAGAATAGTTTTGCCTACCAGGAATGGGAGGTCTTTCTGACCCAGCCGGACAGCATCCTGAACAGGGGATTCGTCTCGTACCGCAACCGGAAAGATTATCTGCCGGGCAATAACCGGCTGGTGTATACGAATATGGGACAGGATCTGAGCCTGGGAGCAGCCTTCCTGAAAAACCCCAACAACCGCCTTCAATCCACCCTGACCTACCGCGAACTCTCCGTGGCAGATACAATCCTGAGCAGTTACCAGCCGGAAAGAAACATGACCGGAAGGATCGAACATGGCATGCAGCTGGCTCAAGGGGCCATATCCACAAGCACCTTTTACGAGGTTGGTTCGGGACTCGAAACGAGCCGTGAGTATTACTACCTCGAAGTGGCCCCCGGACAGGGAGTGTACCAGTGGATCGATTATAACCGGAACGGACTGAAAGAACTGGATGAATTTGAGGTGGCCCAGTTCAGGGATGAAGCAAGATTTCTCCGGGTCTTCTTCCCGTCAAGCGATTTTATGACCGTTTATACCAACCAGTTCAACCAGACCCTCAGCCTGAATCCGGCAAGGATATGGAAGGATCGCGGTGGACTTTACAAGGGTATTTCATTGTTTTCCAACCAGTTTGCTTTCCGCATAAACAGGAAAAACACCTCGAAGGATCTCCTGAAAAACCTGAATCCCTTTCAGATGAACCTGAACGACCCGGACCTGCTTACCCTCTCGACCTCCATCCGCAATAATCTGTCCTTCAACAAAACCGGCCAGGTATTCGGGGCCGATTATATCTACCAGAAAAACCTGAACCGTAGCCTGCTCTCGAACGGGTTTGACACCCGGACCATGATCAGCCATGGTTTTCGCGGAAGGTTGAGCCTGGGGGATAATATCTCCCTGATTAACCAGACGGACATGGGTGAGAAGACTTATTCATCCCAGTTCCTGACCAGCCGCGACTACGATATTGATTTTATCACCAACGCACTCAGCCTGCAGTCACAACTGAGTATAAAGTTCCGCCTGGTTGCCGAATACGGGTTCAGAACCCAGACAAACAGCCTGGATGTTCAGCATTCGGAGGAACACAAGCTGGGAACCGAACTGCGTTACAGCGTCCTGAATAAAGGCATCCTCACCTGCTGTGTCAATTACATTCACCTCTACTATAACGATGATCCCAATTCTCCGGTTGCATACGAAATGCTGCAGGGCCTCCTGCCCGGACATAACGGCACCTGGACCGTACTTTTCCAGCGGAGCATTACCGGGGGGATCGAGCTGAACCTGGAGTACGCCGGAAGGGTATCCGAGAAGCAGGCGGTGATCCATACGGGGGGATTGCAGGTCCGGGCTAATTTTTAATGCCCGGGAAAGTATTTCCGGCAGGAATTTGCGGGAACCTGCAGGATGGTACGCCCGGTAAACCGACCTGAATGTTTTATCGGGAACCCTGCCCGGCAAGGCCGGCATTATTCCTGGCGATATGTCCCGGGGGTTCGCCTGTCCCGCTTATCCGGGATCCGGGCTAAGCGGAGAGAGCGGCAAAGGATCAGTTGCAGCCGCATTCAAAAGTCCGGCTGCCGTCGGGCTGGTACTGGAACTGCATCCTTACTTCCGCGTAATCCGACTGGCTCCCGGTAAGTACGCTGATGTCTTTGATCCAGATCTTGGCGAATCGTTTGCTGTCGGTTTGTACCGTCCAGACCTGGTTTTTCTTGATATAATAGGCAATTGGCTGGAAGCTGGTTGCGATTACTTCTGTATAATTATTGAAATAAGCCTCCGCTTCCCCGGCCGTGGAAAAGATCCCGTTCTTATAGAATGCATCCTGCTCATTCGAACTCATAAGGTCAACATTAACCGAATCTTCGAGCTCAACATGAATAAGAGCCAGGTCAGGCATTACACTGCTGGTCAGGGAATAGGTTGAGATCTTCCCGGTCTCAAAAGAAAATCCGTAAAAAATATAATCCTGTCCGGATTGCAGGATCTCGGAACTGAGCAGGATCTCTCCGCTGTACCGGGGACCTTCATCTTTTTCCTTGCAGGAAAAGCAAAGCACTACCACAAGCGACAACACAACAAGGGTCTTCCTCATGCCCGTTCTGTTTAAAATGCGGCCATCAACAGGTCAATGTCCTTGGAGGGAATATCGAAATGCTTGCCAATGAAATTATTCGTAAGTATGCCGTTGTAAATATAAACACCGTTCCTGACGCCGGCATCGTCTCTCAGGAACTGTTTCAGTCCCCCGGCCTCACCCATCCGCAAAAGCAGGGGGGCAAATACATTGCTGATGGCAATGGACGCGGTGCGTGCAACCCTGGAAGGAAGATTGGGAACACAGTAGTGGATTACCCCGTGCTTGGTGAAAACCGGGTCAACCTGGGTTCTGCATTCGGAAGTTTCGATGCATCCGCCCTGGTCAATGCTGATATCCACAATGACGGCGCCCTTTTTCATTTCTTTCACCATATCTTCGGTGATGATGTACCTGGGACCCTGCTCAATAAGGTACATGGCCCCGATAACGACATCGGCCGAGCGGAGGGTGCGTTCCATAACCTGGCGGTGGAATACGGAGGTATAGATACGCTCACCGATATTGTTCTGCAACCTTCGCAGGCGGTGAACGGAACTGTCGAATACCTTTACCTGGGCCCCCAGTCCCAGAGCCGCCCGGACGGCAGATTCAGCGGCGGTTCCTGCACCCAGGATAACCACCTCGGCCGGGGTAATGCCGGGGATCCCGCCAAGCATGACACCCTTGCCCCCCCTGAAATTACTAAGGTATTCGGCAGCAATAAGGATGGACGTGTTCCCCGCGATGGTGCTCATGGAACGGACTACCGGATAACAGTTGTGTTCGTCCTTGATGTTCTCAAAAGCGATGGCCGTCGCCTTCTTCTGGATCAACTTCTGGATGAATTCCTTCGTCTGGCTGTTCAGGTGAAGCGAGGAGATTACCATATGGCGCTCGCCGAGCAGGTCTATTTCCTCCAGGGCCATGGGAGCAATTTTGAGAATGATATCCGAATTATAAACCTCCTCCCTGTTGTCAACAATATATCCCCCCAGTTCGCTGTAATCCGTATCCGAATAATTGGCCGGGGTTCCGGCTCCGTTTTCAATTCTCACTTCATGCCCGGCGTCAACCAGCTGGTCAACCGCTTCAGGGGTCAGGGCTACACGGCTTTCGTATTTCTGCAATTCCTTGGGAATTCCGATTGTAAGCTGTTTTTTGCTCTTGCTTACTTCCAACCTCTCTTCCTGGGGCATCAGACTGGCCTTGCCAAAGGTAAATCTTGAATTGGATGGATCCTGGGGACTCATTTTTCGTTTCTTTCGTTAATTAGGGTCGTCTAAAATAATACAATTCATACTGATAATCAAGACCGGTTGGGGCTTATGCCCTCCCTTGCACGGGGCAATACCGGGGAGAAGGCCGAAGAATCAGGGATCCGCCGTCAATTAGCATACTCCGGCGCAGCGAGCGCCAGAGATGCGAGGATGAACATGAATGTTTACTAAAAGCTGATTTCTTTGAATTCCTCCCAGTTTGGCCCCGTATTGCCTTCGTATTCACCGGTAGGCTCTTCTGACCATCCTTTATACACAATAACTTAGTACATGACAAAAATGAAGATATTTTTTACTAATATATTTAAAAGGCTGAAAGCTTTATTTAATTCAACCCGATTCAATCCAATGCAACGCATTGGTAATTAGAATAATGAAGGCTTTTACCGTCCTTTAAGGACAACTTAATTTAAGTCATTTTTACCCCAAGGTTTTCCGCGTGTCGCTGAAGCTTCAGCGGAGGCACAGCCATTGGGTTAAAATAAACTTTCCTTTACCTTCGATGAGCTCGCAGGCTCGGTTCAGGACGAAACCAAATTATGTCATGTACTGAATACATGACATAACATTGGTTAGTATGATACCATTTTAATTTTTCAGATTAATCGAATCACCCTTTCAATATGCTATAAATCATTAAAAATGTTATTATTATAATGTGTGAATGATGTAATTTTTTAACTAAATTATGTAATACTTATTTGTTGAATATCATAACATCGTTGACACTTTTTAAGCTGAGCAAAATATCATAAGATCATTTACACTAAGCAAAGAAACTGTATCACAACATCGTTTACATTTCAGGCCCCACTAGTGGGGCGCGCCTTCTAAGCAAGGCAAAATATCATAAGTTCATTGAAATTCCGATTCTCCACAGAAGTACTGGAAATAAGGATCCCTCACCCAGTCATACATGATGGTCTCATCACCCAGATCGTACATCTGTTTGAGGATAAGCAGACCGGCCATCAAACGTACCGGTTTGGATGGCTGACCGGTGTCAGAGTAATAACCAGAGAATTCTTTTTCTAATTCTTCCCAGGGTATCTTATCGGCCAGAATAACCATTGGATGCTGCGGATTAATAAACTCTTTAAGTGTTCCTCTGAAGAGGTTCATTTGATTTTGGTCGGGTGATTTACCTAGCATAATTTGCAAGATTTTTATTCAATTTGCTAAAAACCTTGCAATTTGAGACTATATTTTAATCAAGATTATTAACTTTATATATCTGATTATCAACATGGTAATAGTTTCTTAAGGATCGACTAAATAACCTACACTATTTTTTCACTACCTTTTTTAGTTGAATTAATTTGTTCTCGTTATCCTTTATAAAAATTACATATATACCTGCCGGTAAGTGTGATACATTTGTTTCTGCATGCTTTGATATTAATATTTTTTCTCCCAGAGCATTATAAACCTCCATTGAAAATTCCTGGTCATAATCGACATTAATAGTGTTTATTACAGGATTTGGATAAATAGTAATACTGCTGTTATTTATATCATCTAAGCCTGTTGAGCCTACAGTAATTATCATATAAAGAGTATAACTGTTTGCTGTCTGGTCAGTAACATACACCGGCACTGATAAAATTCCGGTAAAATCTGCATCTGGAGTTACCGTTGAATCGCTTACTGAATAATTGCTGCCGGCCATAACACCAATACTTAAATCATCTTCATCAATGTCATAAGCACTTACCATGCTCATGCCAAGTGTAATTGCTGTGTTTACATCTGTTGTCTGGTCAGTTACACTGTTTAGTATCGGAGCATAATTAACATAATTAACAGTAATTGACATATCAAGAGTGTCAGAGTTTGCAATCAGGTCAGTAACACATACAGGCACTGTTAAAGCTCCGCTAAAATTTGTATCTGGTGTTACCATTGAACCTGATACTGAATAATTATTACCGTTCAAAATAATAATACTTAACAGATCTGCATCAACGTCAGAAGCAGATACCATGCTTATGTCAAGTGTAATTGGTATATTCTTATCTGTTGTTTGATTAGTTACACTGCTCAGTCCCGGTGAATCATTAACCGGGTTAACAGTAATCGGCATATAAAGAATGTTACTGTTTTCATGCTGGTCGGTAACATATACAGGTACTGTAAAATTTCCGTTATAATCTGCATCAGGGCTTAACGTTGAATCTGTTACTGAATATAAGCCACCACCTGTCAGAATAACAATACTTAAATTATCCCCATCATTGTCAGACGCACTTACCATGCTCATTTTAATTGTAATTGGTGTGTCTTCATTTGTTATTTGGTTTGTTACACTACTTAGTACCGGAGCATAATTAACCAGGTTAACAGTAATTGACATATCAAGAGTGTCAGAGCTTGCAGTCTGGTCGGTAACACATACAGGCACTGTTAAAACACCGTTCCAATTTGCATCCGGAGTTACC
>CAZVLG010000469.1:0-14649 GCA_964627835.1 uncultured Bacteroides sp. | reverse complement strand
CCATTGCCACAGTCATATACCAGCGGAAAACCGGTCCCACATACCCGGACAGGTACAGCGTTGAAATCAGCGGCCAGACCATTGAGTCCAGCCTGCCACGCAGCCATGGAGGAGACGGCGACCGTGAAATCCGCGTTGAAGTGAAGAATCCGGATATCGAAGGGCAGATCATTTACAAAAAGTTCAAAATACAGGAGCCCTATGACACCCTTAAAATGCTGCGCCAGGATCCGGACCTGGTCGGGTTCCTGCCCCACCAGCCTCCGGCCGGCAAGCTGGAGTACCGTGTGGTCCTAAGCAAGGATGGGGTCTCCTACCCTCTTAATGACACACCGGAGGTGGTCCGGTTCAAGGGGGCCGTCCCTGCCGGGGTATTGATACCCCATATCCTGCTCATATTCCTTGCAGAACTGATATCACTGGTCGCCGGATTGTACGCCATCTTCCGGCTGAGCAGGTATAAGCTGTATTCAATCCTTACGGTGGCATGCCTTTTCGCGGGCGGATTTATCCTGGGACCCATCATCCAGAAATATGCCTTTGGAGCAGTCTGGACAGGATTTCCCTTCGGGCAGGATCTGACCGACAACAAGGTCCTGGTAGCCATGATTTTCTGGATTCTGGCCGTTGCCATGAACATCCGGAGGGACCGGCCAAAACTTGTCATCCTTGCCTCCATCGTGTTTTTCCTGGTGAACATGATTCCTCATAGCATGTTCGGTTCAGAACTCGATTATGAATCCGGGGAAGTCATTTCAGGAATGATCCTGATGTTCTGAGACCCTTTTGCCGCCTTTTTCTACCGGGATTTGTCATCCGCGGCCTGCATTATTTTTTGTAATTTGCAGCACACGTTTATTTAAATCGTCTTTAACTCGAATTGGATGGCGAAGAATCCCGCTTATCCCAATATTTATCAGGATCTGATCGATCGTTGCAGGGAGGGTGACCGTGAGGCCCAGTTCAGGATCTACGGCTTATACTACAGGGCCATGTACAACACGAGCCTGAGGATCGTGAAAGATCCCATGGAAGCGGAGGACATCATGCAGGAATCCTTTTTGTCGGCCTTTGAAAAGATTGATTCGTACAGCGGGAAGGTTAGTTTTGGCGCCTGGTTGAAGAAAATCGTCATAAACCAATCGCTTGACAGTATCAAGAAAAATAGAATGTACTTTGAAACACTGGATGATAAATCTGCGGGTGAAATCAGCAATGACGATCTGCCGGAAGAGATCAACGTCGATGTTGATAAGATACGGATTGCCATAATGAGCCTGCCGGACGGTTTCAGGATCGTGCTTTCGCTCTACCTGCTGGAAGGGTATGACCATGAAGAAATCGGACAGATCCTGAATATTTCAAGTTCAACATCCAGGTCTCAATATACAAGAGCAAGACAGAAGCTGGTGGAGATTTTAAAAAGTAATGAATAGACTGGAACAAAATATACGAGACAGACGGGAGCAGTTCGATGCTTTCGAGCCTTCCGGGGGACACATGGACAGGTTCAGGAAAAAGCTGTACCCGGAACATGCCTCGGTTTATGCACGGATCCCCTATTGGGTCAAGATCGCAGCCATTCTCCTGCTGGTTGCCGTATCAAGCGTCCTGATCTATGAACAGGCGCAGCGCTATTACATCAGCAGGCAACAACCGCTTGAGGAAATAATCCCGGGTGAATACCAGGATGCACAGTTCTATTACACATCGCTTATTAAGAAAAAATACACGGAAATCAACAGCCTGGACATTTCAGATCCCGAGGGAAAGAAAATATTGTTAAATGAACTGAAGGAAATGGACCAGCTCTTCCAGTCCCTGCTGAAGGATCTTCAAACCAACCCTTCCGATGAGCGGGTTCTTTCTGCCATGATCTCCCATTACCAGACGAAACTGGAAGTCATGGGCCAGATCATTCAGCAACTAGAGAACGTAAATAAAATAAATTCAACATTAAAGAGTCATGAAAATACTGAAATTTAAATCTGTTTTATTGATTGGAGTATTCCTTGGAATAACAGGAATATGGGCATGTGCCGCAGAACTGAGCAAGGAATTCCATGAAGAATTTGATGCGAATGAGAAAACGGTGCTTTCTTTACTGAACAAGTATGGGAACATTGATGTGCAGAACTGGGACAATCCCAGGATCAAAATTGATGTCATTGTTACGGTTGAACATTCAAGTCAGGACCGGGCGGAAAAAATGCTTGAATACATCGATGTCGTCTTCACCTCCGGAGATAATACGGTTAAAGCCGAAACCCGGATCGATGAAAAATTCAGCCGGTCAAACAACTGGAACAACGGCAATGATTTTGAGATAAACTATACCGTTATGATGCCAAAAAAGGTGAACCTTGACCTTTACAATAAATACGGCCAGGTGAGCATTGATGAAGTTGACGGGCATGCAAACATTGAAGTTAAGTACGGCAAGCTGACGGTTAATAAACTCAGCAGGGGAAATGATAAACCGCTGAATACACTAAATCTTGCCTATGCAAGCGGCAGCAGCATTTCGGAATGCAACTGGCTGAAGGCCAACATAAAATATTCCAGCCTGGATATTGAAAAGGCCAAAGCTTTTGTCGGGTACACCTCCTATATGAAACTCAGCATCGAGGATGTCAGTTCGGTGGTCATCGAGGGCAAATACGACGGGTACAGTTTCGGCAAGCTTTCAAACCTTGTAGTGAATACAAGCTATTCGAATATCAAGGCAGACGAGTTAAGCAAAAAACTCGAAGCAGATACAAAGTATACGAATGTTACGATCGGGCATATGCCGGCCGGTTTTGAAGGGATCAGCATCGACACCAAGTACGGAACCTACAAGATCGGCCTGGATGAAAATGCCTCATATAATATCGATGGTGATGCCGGGTACGGTAAGATCTATTATCACGATACCGGCGGCAAAGTGAGCAGGATACAGGAAAACACATCGATGAAGGTATACGGAACCGTTGGCCCAGATCCCAATCCCACTGCCGAAGTCAAGATTATAACGAAATACGGGAATGTCAAGCTGGATGATTAAGGGATACTCTTAATTAGCGGAAGGGCCGCCTCATGACAAAATGGGGCGGCCCTTCTTTTTGTTTTACTTTTCGAGGATATTAGAACGCCGCTGCATATTTTGCTTCGCAAAAAACGCTAAGGCGGCTTTTCCAATATCCTCTCAAGAAAAAAGAAGGCCGCTGATTTTTGGGTGGGACAGTTCCCTTGCAGGCAGGCTTTTTAGTATCTTTCGGATACTAATACAGACCGCCATGAAAAAATTCCTGATCCTCATCATGTACATTCTGTTCTCTGTCAATACACATGGACAGGAAAGACTTGATTATTCCATCGTAATCCATGGAGGCGCCGGGAATATCCACCCGGATTACATCTCAGCTGAAAAAGCAGCAGCCCTCCAGGCAAAACTCTCTGAAGCCCTGGACAGGGGCACAGAGATCCTGTCTTCGGGCGGCAGCAGCCTGGACGCTGTGGAAGAGGTCATCCGGATACTGGAGGATTCCCCGCTGTTCAATGCGGGCAAAGGTGCCGTATTCAACCACGAAGGCAAAAATGAACTGGATGCGAGCATTATGGATGGTAAAACGCTGAATGCCGGTGGCGTAACCGGGGTAGGCGACATAAAAAACCCCATCCGTGCAGCCCGCATCGTTATGGATAAATCTCCTCATGTCCTCCTGATGGGGGCCGGGGCCTCCGATTTTGCAGCTGCCCACGGGGTCGAAATAGTCGATTCGGGGTATTTCTGGACAGAAAAAAGATGGAACGACCTGCAGAAACTGCTGGAACAAGAAGAGGTTGAGAAATATGGAACCGTAGGTTGCGTGGCGCTGGACATGGATGGGAACCTTGCGGCAGGAACTTCAACGGGGGGCATGACCAATAAGAAATTCGGGAGGATCGGGGACTCCCCCATCATTGGCGCTGGGAACTATGCCAATAACAATAGCTGCGCCGTATCAGGCACCGGACACGGCGAGTATTTTATGCGCTATACCGTCGGGCACGATATTTCCGCCCTGATGCAGTACAGGGGCCTCACGATCGAGGAAGCTGCAAAGGAGGTGGTTCACAACAAACTAAAACCCGCCGGGGGCAAGGGCGGTGTGATCTGTGTCGACCGGTACGGCAATATGGCCATGGAATTCAACACCAGCGGAATGCTCCGGGCCTGGGCCAATTCGAATGGAGATCGCGGGATCAGGGTATTTTAACGGCTTTTTCGGCGCGTTCGACTATAAACCAGGGATTGAGAAGCTGCTGTTTATTATAGCTGAGGGGCATATCCCCCTCATGGAGGCATACCCGGCAACCTGCAGCCTCGGCTATTGCATGACCGGCTCCCGTATCCCATTCCCATGTGGGACCAAAACGGGGGTAAACATCTGCTGATCCTTCTGCAACAAGGCAGAATTTAAGTGCGGATCCCCGGGAAACAATTTCGAGTCCCGGATGAATTTTCTTTAGTTTCTTGATATAACGATTGGTTTTTCTGTTCCTGTGAGACCTGCTGGCGACTACCCGGAAGGGTTTTTCACCGTTCTCAAGGGGAAGCCCTTCTGCCGCTTCAACAAGTTCCTCCAGCGTACAGCCTTCCCTCCATTTTTCTGAGAACCTTTCCACTCTGAAGGCTCCCGAGGTTTCATCAGAAAAATACATAAGATCAGGCAGGGGTGCATATAAAACCCCGAGCACCGGCTTTCCGGCCTTTATCAGGGCGATATTAACGGTAAACTCACCGTTTTTCCGAATGAATTCCTTGGTCCCGTCAAGCGGATCAACCAGCCAGAAAACCGGCCACTGTTTCCTTTCCGTGTAGGCAATTACCCGACCTTCCTCGGATAACACAGGAAAACCGGTGACACTTAAAATTTCCAGGATTACGTCATGGGCAGTGCGGTCGGCTTCGGTTACCGGCGAGAAGTCGGCTTTGATCTCCTTTTTATACTTCGGTTTGCGATACACCTCCAGAATTTCATGTCCCGCCGCAAGTGCGGCTTTAAGACTGGTCAAAAGCAAGTTCTCCGGGGATTGGCTCATAAGGTCGATTCTAAAAATAGATCAGGGATAAAATGGTAATGGTAACAATCATGTAAAGGAGGGTCAAGGGTGCCCCGACCTTGAAGAAATCATTGAAGGAATACCCCCCGGGCCCATAGACCATAAGATTGGTCTGGAACCCAACCGGGGTCATGAAATTTGCGGCGGAGGCATAGGCGGTCACCAGTATGAATGGCATTGGATCAAGTTGCAGGTTAACGGCTGTTTGGAGAGCAATGGGAAAGATGATGGCTGCTGCGGCCTTACTTGTGATATAGGCAGCCAGAATGGTTGTGATCAGGTAAATGCCCGCAAGGATACCGATCTTATCCAGTGGAGCAAAAAGCCGGATCACACCATTTGCAACCAGGTCAGCTGTACCGGTTTTTACCATCGCGGTACCCAGCGCCAGGGAAAGGACAATGATAAGGGCAAGGTTGTAATCGATGGCCCTGGGCAATTCCCTTGGCTGCGTGATTCTCATGGCAAGTGAAAGTACCAGGATGATCAGGAGGCTGAGGAACAGGGGGAAGAAGTTCAGGGCTGCCAGCACGACTGCAATGATCAGTCCCCCAAGCAGGGTGGCGGCCTTGTACCATTCCAGTTTGACCATTTCCCGTACCTTGGAGATAAAATAAAAATCCCTGGTGGCGACGGTGCGTTCCACAAAGTTTTCACCCGTAAAGAGGAGGAGGACGTCTCCCGATTTGAGGATGACTTCTCCGATCTTTCCCTTGATCAGTTCCCCGTTGCGGTGGACCGAAACAATGGCGGCATCATACTTGCTCCTGAAATTGGCTTCGCGCACGGTTTTGTAGGCGATGGTGGAGTTTTGTGATACAACGACCTCCACAACTTCAGCGCGGGCTTTATGGGTAAGCATGCCCACTTCGGGAATAACCAGGCCGGAACTGGATTTGATCATGTCAACAATGGCTTCTGTTTCGCCGGTAAAGACCAGGATATCTCCTTTGTCGAGCAGAAAATCGGAACCGAATACGGTAATCTTGTAACCCCTTCTCCAGATCTCGACGATGTAGAAACCTGGTTTATGCCTCAGTCCCGCTTCCTCGATCGTCTGGCCGATCAACGGCGACTTGTCCCTCACCTTGGCTTCGAAAAGGTATTCCCGCCTACCAAGTGAAAACTGTGTCATGGTATCCGGGCGGGAAGGCAGCAGTTTGTCACCGAAAAACATCAGGTAAAGCCAGCCTATAACAATCATAGGAAGACCCACGGCCATAAAGTCGAAAATTTTAAGGGGCTCCAGTCCAGGGATGATCGTCTGGTCGACAACCAGCCCGTTCACGATCAGGTTGGTTGAAGTCCCGATAAGCGTTGCACAACCACCCAGGATGGCTGCATAGGAAAGGGGGATTAGGAATTTTGACGGGGATATGTCATTGCGTTTGCACCAGGAGTGTACATAGGGTATCATTACTGCCACCAGTGGCGTATTGTTCAGGAAGGCGGAAAACCCCGAAATCAGCAGGGTCATCCTGCTGAGAAATCCCCTGTATGACCGGGCCGATTTGAACAGTCGGTCAAAAATAAACTCCACCACGGCTGTTCTCCGGATAACATCCCCCAGCAAGAGCAGCAGAAGGATCACGGCTATCTGCTCATTCCCGAATCCTTTGATGATCTCGGAGGGGGTGAGCACACCGAAAATTCCAAGGGCAATTACACCTACCAGGAAGGTAAAGGCCGGTCCAAGGATTTCCCGGTAGAGGGATATAAGTATAAACAGAAGTACAACAAAGACAAGTATCTGATCAAAGCTCAGCATAATTAACACCTGCCGGTTAGGGTAGGCATAAAGTAAAGAAAATTAATGGTCAGATAAAAATTTTAGATCTCCAGCCTGTTCTTAAATGGCAGGAAGGTCATAAAGTCTGCATGATGCACGATATAGGCCTCTACGGATCGCTTGACGAGATCCCCCTCTCCCGCATGCGCAGCTATGATATGGCAGACCTCGGGAGGAACCCCGCAGGCTTCGGCCAGACTGACACCGGAAAAAGGATGCCGGAGATATTTTCCGTAGTTTCCCTGGACGATCCTGCCATCCTTTTTCTCGTATTCCAGGAGTTTCCCGACATCGGCCAGGATGGCTCCGGCAATGAGAACATCCATGTTTACGGAAAGGCCGTCCCCGAGATGGGTCCTGATATGCAAACCGCTGTCACGGGCAATATGTACGACACAGCGTTTGTGGTCCATGAAGGATACTTTCAGATCCGGCACCAGCAGTGTGAAGGGTATGTTATGCAGGTCTTCCGGGCTCAGTTCGCTTTTTGTAAGGGCCAGTTCCCAGGTGTTTGCAGTTTTTTCCCGGAGCGTTGGGTCCTCGATCCATTCCAGTTCCGGCCATAGCTCGTATACTTTATCTTTCATCCGGCAGTCGTATTATGGTATTGGGGTTGTTCCTCGTTCCATCCGTAAATATACGATAACAATGGACTAAAGCGATTCAATAATTGCGTCGGCCATTCTACGGGTTGAAACTGCACCCTGCTTCAGGACGTCTTCCCTGCCTGGAAGTTTCAGCATATCGTAGGTGAGGACCTTTCCTTCTTTAACTACCCTGCCAATGGCTTGGCGGATCCTTGATGAGGTTTCGAACTCGGAAATATGGTCAAGCATCATACAGGCTGATTCGACCATTGCGATCGGGTTCACGATGGAAGTTTTATAGGAAGCGTACTTGGGTGCGGAACCGTGGGTTGGTTCAAAAACGGCGACTTCTTCCCCGATATTGGCACTGCAGGCGAAACCGAGTCCCCCGATCAACCCGGCAAAACCATCCGAAACGATGTCTCCGAACATATTCCCGGCAACTATCACTCCATAGTTCTCAGGATTTTTTGTCAACCACATCATCTGGGCATCGATATTGGTATTCCACAATTCAATTTCCGGGTATTCATTTTTCTGGATTTCTTTGGCCAGCCTGAACATGAGCCCGGAGGTCTCCCGGATCACATTGGGTTTTTCACAAACGGTAACCGATCTGTACTTGTATTTTTTCGCATACTCAAAGGCCGCCCGGAGTATCCTTGAGGTTGCCCCATGACTGAAGATCCGGGTAGAGACCGAGATTTCCGCTTTGGGAATATGAGAAAAATTACGGATGAATTTTGGATGGCTCAGCAGGGCTTCATAAACCTTGTCCGGCGGGTCGGTCCACTCAACACCTCCATAAAGCCCCTCCGTATTCTGGCGGAAAATAACCACATCCACAAGGGGTTCCTCAATCGCACCCCCCGCTCCCCTCCTGATAAAATTCAGGGGGTTCCCGGGATAGCTGCGACAGGGCCTTATGCATACATCCAGGTTGAAGTGCTGGCGCAATCCCACGATTGGGCTCGAATATACCAGTCCCCTATTCTGAAGCGCAGGATCCAGTTCAGAAGCTGCTTCCTCCTTTGGTTTGGAGGTGATCGCCCCGAAAAGTCCGATTTTATATTCCTCCAGCAATTTAATTGTCCGGTCCGGCAGCGGATTGCCTTCCTTCCTCCAGAATTCCCATCCGATATCCGCCTCGATGTACTCTGCCTCAAAACCGGCAGCATCCAGGATCCGGATGGCTTCTTCGAGAACATTCCGTCCTATCCCGTCGCCAGGCATGGCAACTATTTTGTGTTTTTCCATATTTGCGATTACAACTTATCGATTAATGAAGTCCCAAAATTAGATTAAAAAAAACATTCCCTTTTTGCCCTGCATGTGTTTTTAATCATTTATTTTGTAAAACATTTCCGGCCAGGACCATTTTCATGACACCATCGGACAACAAGAGTATTTACAGAGTATGGGAGCTTTTTAAAGAAATCAGCAAAATCCCCAGACCGTCCAAATCCGAAGAACGGATCATCGAATATCTGCTAAGATTCGCTGAAAAAAACAATCTTCAGGCCAAGAAGGATGACATGGGGAATGTGCTCATCCGAAAGCCGGCCACGACAGGCATGAAAGATCGCAAGCCGGTGATCCTGCAAAGCCATCTTGATATGGTCGGGGAAAAGGACCCCTCTTCCAGCCATGATTTTAAACGGGATCCAATCATTCCTGTCCGGGACGGGGAGTGGATACGTGCCAGCGGGACAACCCTGGGGGCGGATGATGGCATAGGGGTTGCAGCCCAGATGGCCATCCTGGAAAGCCCCGGCATGGTTCACGGGCCGCTGGAATGCTTGTTTACGGTGGATGAGGAATCGGGCATGACCGGGGCCAAGAATCTAAAACCCGATTTTCTGGAAGGCCGGATCCTGATCAACCTGGATTCAGAGGATGAAGGTGAATTGTTCATTGGTTGTGCCGGCGGACTGGATACCATCGGAATATTCCGGTTTAAACCGGAAAAGCCCGAACCTTCATCGATTGGGTTCCAGGTTTTGGTGGAAGGACTCAAAGGAGGGCATTCGGGAGATGAAATTCATATAAGTCCGGGCAACTCAATCAAAGTATTGAACCGGTTTCTTCTGGAAGCAAGCAGGAACTATGGATTGCGGCTGGCAAGTTTTAAAGGGGGAAATATGCGAAATGCCATACCCAGGGATGCCTATGCTTCCTTCAGCGTTCCGGACCGGATGACTTCCTTGCTGGAGGAATCTTTCGAGCGGTTTATCCAAGCCATGGAAAAGGAATTACTGGAACATGAACCGAATATGAAGCTGGAGCTTGTGAAAACAGGATCGCCCGGATATGTCTTACCTGAAGAGCAGCAGATGAAACTCCTTGAAGCCATCGATTGCTGCCCGCATGGGGTCATTAGCTGGAGCCGGACCCTCGAGGGAATTGTTGAGACTTCAACCAACCTTGCCTCGGTGAAATTCAGGGATGCGGGAACGATCGTTGTAACAACCAGCCAGAGAAGCTCCGTGGACGCTGCCAAAAAAGAAATTGCCGACAGGGTCGGGCGCTGCCTGGAATATGGAGGAGCGATTATCGAGCATTCCGATGGTTATCCTGGCTGGACCCCCAACCCGGATTCCGAAATATTGAATATAACGATGCTTGCCTATCGCGAGCTTTTCGGGCAGGAGCCTGTTGTAAGGGCCATTCATGCCGGACTCGAATGCGGATTGATCCTGGAGAAGTATCCAGGGCTCGACATGCTATCAATCGGCCCCACCATCAGGGGGGCACATACGCCAACAGAACGGATTCATCTGAACAGTACCGAACGTTTCTGGAAACTTTTGCTGGAAGTGCTTAAACAGATACCGTCAGCATAAGGATTCAGGCTCACCAGTCGTCTTTCACAAATTCCGATTTGCTCACCCCGCATACAGGGCATTCCCAGTCATCCGGGATATCTTCAAACCGTGTTCCTGGCGGGATCCCGCCATCCGGGTCGCCTTCAACGGGATCGTAAACATAACCGCAGATGGTGCAGCGATACTTTTTCATGCTGAGACACTAATTGAGAATCATTTTGGTCCTGAATATCCTGCCATCGCCGGCCAGTTCGACCTCATAGTACCCCGCGCTCAAATCGCCACGCTCGATCAAGTATCCGTCTCCCGATATATCTTCGATCAACCGGAGCACCTTGCCCGAGAGATCCCGGATATAAAGGCGGTATTTCACATTCATGGAACCAGGGAGCCTGAGCATGACATCCCCGGAAGAGGGATTGGGATAGACCATCAAGCGCCCATGCCCGGATACATCATATATGTCGGTTGTCTTCAGTTTGTTGTCATCCAGGTTTGACAGGGAGTGGCTGTAGGGACCCGTGCCGGCTTTTGCACCGGTTCCGGTGGGATTGCATTCCTCTCCCCTCGCGACCGATACCCTGTAATAATACACTGTATTCGGCAAAGCTTCCGTATCGAGCCAGGTCCGGAAACTTGACGAAATGTCCTTGACCTTGCTGAAACCACTCTGGGTATCGCTACGGTAAATAAAGTAGGTTCCATAGTCAAACCCGTAATATTCATCCCAGTCCAGCTGGGCCGTGCTGCTTTCCGTATTGAAACTGGTCAGCAGGTGTATGGTCTTGTGCGGCTTGCAGAGCTCGAGACTGGATTCCTCCCCTTCGATATTAAGGGCCGTAATCTTATAAATGTATGGCTGCTCAACCGGATTTGCCGCGGTATCGGTATATACACTAAGCTCATCGGCAGGCACTTCGGCGAGCAATTCGTATTGACCCCTGACCACGCTTTCCCTGTATACATAATAAGAGGCCAATGGTGCAATGGTATTTTTCTCCCAGATGACAAGGTTCTTGCCCGTAACCGTATCGATCGTTACCATGCATATCTGTGGTGCGAGATACAATTGCATGGTATCGGTGGAGGTCAGTCCGCAGGCATTTTCAATCGTACAGTAATAAGATCCTTCATCGGAACTTTGAACATCCGGGAACCTCAGGCGCATCTTGTCCGCACCCTGTATCTCGCTGAAGTCCTTGTACCACTGGAATATCATGGGGACAGACCCGCTCGGTATTACCTCAACCTGGGTGGCATCGTTCTCAATCAGCCAGTGGCTGCCGGTCTGGTATAATACCTCAGGAGCCGTACGTACAGTCATGCTGACGCGGTTGCTTGAAACCAAGCCATACCCGTTGGATGCAATGCAGGAGTAAATGTCTTCGTCCGCCGCATACACCGTGCCTATGGAAAGAACGGAACCCGTTTCACCCGTGATTTCATCTTCTCCTTTCAGCCATTGGTATGTTGCCGGCCCGCTGACCTTCACAGAGAATGATACGGAATCCCCTTCGCAGGCAATGATATTGTCCGGCTGGGTAATAAAGCCCAGGGGATGCGCCGTATTCTCATAGGCCCCGATATCCACCTGCCCGTCGTTTACCCTTGGATTGCCGGCAAAATCGGTCGGTAACAGGTCAAAATCCGGGAGATCCGCTAGACCCGCATTGATCAGCGGGGAAAAATCCGTAATGCTCCAGTCCGCGAGGGTGCCGTCGTATGCTGTTCCCGAACCGCCACTCGGATCCACAAACCCGGGTTCATGGCCGGATATGGCCTCCAGGTTGGCAACTTTGGTCGATCCATCGCCGAATCCAACATCGGACATGCCATCCTGGACGTTGCAATAGCTGAAGTCAAGGTCACCCCAGCCAAAAACCTGATCAATCGTGCTATTGACAGAGGAATTGCCCCAGATAATGGTATTATAGAATGTTGTTTCGTTTGGCCCGATCGACAATCCTGCCCCGGAATTCAGACTTTGATTAAAGGCAATGACATTGTTTGAAAATTGAGAGGCTCCGCCACGAATCAGCATGCCGCCCCCATCCGTTCCCGATTCATTGTTGCAGACAATGTTGTTCTGGAAAACGACATCTGACATCTGCAGGAATACTCCTCCTGAACTGGGGTAAAAGGTGCCGCTGCCGTCCGACACATTATTGGAAATCAGGTTGCCTGTCAAAACCGGGAAGCAGTTCTGATTTATATACATGCCTCCTCCCTGGTTGGTGGCAACATTATTGTAAATCTTATTCCCGATGATCAGGGGACCGGAATAATTGTCCATGGCAATCCCGCCGCCGTTGAAAGCCATGTTATTCCGGATGATGCAATCCCGGATGACAAGGTTCGAGAAGCCTCGTATCTGAATGCCTCCGCCAAAAAGGTTATCCCAGCCGCTGTTGAAATTCTTTGCATATTCAACAATGCAGTGCTCGAAAACGCTGGTGTCGTTGTCGCTCATGGCTGCATTGGCACCGTTCCATGAATTGTCCATGCCAATTCCCTTCCATGCCCCGTCAAGGTTTGTGCGGTCATGAAAGCCCAGGGTGTTAAGGGATGTGAAAACGATCGGATTCGAAGTGGTTCCCCTGGCGATGACCGTCCCCTGGTTGGTAAGTTCGTGATATCCTTCAAATACCACACGCGTCCCTGCAGCTATGGTCAGGGTATATTCATCGGGTATGAAGACGTCCCCCCCGACATATACCGTGTCAGCCATCCAGTAGCTATTGTCCGGCTGGGTTCCGGAGACGCTGATCGCCTGGATATGCGCTTCACTGGCACCGATGTCGATGTTGCCGTGCAACACCCGCACCGCCCCGAAATAATCCTTGCCCCCCAGATAGGCCTGTGCAAATCCGTTCACCCCCTTGTTTATGGCGGGGGATCCCGGCAGTATCTGAAAGTCCGCCTGGGTCCAGTCAAAACTGGTTCCGCTGGTATCGCTTTCCGTGACAAACTGGGGATCCAGGTCCATATTGTTTTCGAAGGATCCGTAAAAGGTGACCCCGGGCTTAATGTAAACACCCGCAAAACCGTCTTCGATAATGCAACTGATGATCTTTGGAGCCGCTGTGTTTGATTCGATATACATCTGCCCGGGGTGGGTGAAGCCGTAATTCCCCCAGAGGATATTATTGCCGAAAGTGCTAATGTAATCGTTGCTGAAATGTATGCCCGGCCCCTGCTGGGACTCGTTGAATGCAATGGTATTGTTCAGGATATCCTTGCTGGAACCCCACCTTGACATTATGCCGCCTCCCTGGTAATCCGCCTTATTGTTTACGATGATGTTCCCGAAGACCTCGTCGCGTCCGCCGCTGCTGATCGTTATACCTCCCCCTATGGTTGCATGGTTGTCGGCGATGACATTGTTGATGATTTTTGCGCTCGACCACTCGCAGTGCATCCCTCCGCCGGAGTAGGAGGCATGGTTGTAAACGATCTTATTGCCATAAATGTAGGTAGAGGCATCCCCGCCCAGGTAGATCCCTCCCCCCATGGAATCGGCCGAATTCCAGGCAATGTAATTGTTTTTCAACACGGGATTCTCAATACCGTCGTAGTACAATCCCCCTCCAAACCTCGCAGCGATGCAGCCAGTGATGCTGCAATCCTCGATGTGCAGCTTGGAAAAATTATAGATATAGATGCCTCCACCGTCCCAATAATCAGTTGTAACTGCCTTGGCATGACTTAGCTGGCAGTATTTCAACATGGAAACATCCCTGTTTTCCATGTTGAAGAACCGGTTATCAAAGCGGATTCCGTTCCAGCCGCCTGCTGTATCATCCTTCTGATACAGCCCGGCGGTATCCAGCCTGGTGAAGACAATGCTGTCTGAAGGAGTGCCGAGGGCCAGCAGTGTCCCCTTGACGTCCAGTTTATAATGCCCCTTGAATATCACCTGTACCCCCGGTTCGATCACGAGGGAATCCCCGCTGGGAATGGTAATGTCACCAAGAATATGGTACGGCGATTGGGCTGCAGTCCATGCACCGTTTACCTCGCCTGCTGAAACATTCGTTTTCGCCTGCCCAGACCCATTTATTTGGCAAACTACTGCCAGACTTAAGATCAGAAATGTTGTCCGCATAAGTGTTAGGTTTAAGGTTGTTTAAACTGCAATTAAGACAAGTGCAATAAATTGGGAAGTACCGAAGCAATATGATTATTCCGCTACTACAAGATATAAATTATAAATTAATCAGGGACTGGATTTGCCATAATGTTAGGGTAAATCAATTATCTTTACGGTCATGGAAAGCGAATCCGGGAAGATCATTGAGGCCATCGAGAAATTCACACCCATCACACTCGAAGAGATGGATGCTCACCGCCTGATGAACCG
>CAZVLG010000468.1:0-5285 GCA_964627835.1 uncultured Bacteroides sp. | reverse complement strand
CCAGGTTTTTGAATTTTTTCCGGTCCGACAGGGCTGCGAGCTGTTTGTCACTGAGAAAATCGATCTTGTTAAGGAGGATGACCAGTTCCCGCTCGCCTCCCTCCATGCGCTTTTTGATTTTCCCGATGAGCCGGTCAATCTCGGATATCTTTTCGGTAGCATCGATCATGTATAGTACGATGTATGCCTGCCCGATCTTTTCAAATGTCTTCTCGATCCCTATGTTCTCAATGGTGTCGGAAGTTTTTCTGAGTCCCGCGGTATCGATGAAACGAAAGGAAACCCCGTCCATGGCAATCACATCCTCGATCACATCTCTTGTGGTGCCTGCAATTTCGGATACGATGGCCCTGTCCTCGTGCAGTAGGGCGTTCAGCAGGGTCGACTTGCCCACATTGGTCTTGCCGGTGATGGCCACGGGGACGCCTTTCTTGATGACGTTGCCCAGCCGGAAGGAATGGACAAGCTTATGGATCACTTCGGATATCCTGCCGACCAGCTCCTGCAGGTCCTTACGGTCGGCGAATTCGACATCCTCCTCGCTGAAATCCAGTTCCAGTTCGACCAGGGAGATGAAATTCAGCAATTGCTCCCTCAGCTTCGCCAGTTCGGAGGAGAAACCGCCCCTCATCTGGTCAATGGCGAGCCTGTGGGATGCGGCCGTACTGCTGGCAATCAGGTCGGCCACGGCCTCGGCCTGCGAAAGGTCCATTTTCCCGTTCAGGAAGGCCCGCATGGTGAATTCGCCCGGTGCGGCAAGCCTTGCGCCTGCATGTACCAGCAGTTCAAGTAATTTCTGCTGGATATACAGGGCCCCGTGACAGGATATTTCGATCAGGTCCTCACCGGTATAGGAGTGGGGTGCCCGGAAAAGGCTGATGAGCACCTCGTCGATGAGCTCTTCCCCCGAGACGATACTGGCGTAATGGATGCTGTTCGCCGGGAGTTTCTCCAGATTTTTTTCCCCGGAAGGGAAACGTACAAGCTTCGCGGCGATATCATAGGCCTTTTTTCCCGAAAGCCGGAGCACGGAAATGGCCCCATTGCCCCTTGGCGTGGCTATTGCGCATATGGTTGCATCATCGATCATTGGCGGCGGACAGTTTCCCCTGGCATGAAAACGAAGTTAGTGAATAATTCATTACTTTTGAGTCTTGTTAAAATCTCAAAACAGAATTCCATGAGCGTACTTGTCAATAAAAACTCCAAAGTTATCGTACAGGGATTTACAGGCAGTGAAGGCACGTTCCATGCCACTCAAATGATTGATTACGGAACCAATGTGGTAGGCGGGGTAACCCCCGGGAAGGGAGGAAGCACTCACCTGGACCGCCCCGTTTTCAATACGGTCGAAGAAGCCGTGCGGGCAACCGGCGCGGACGTATCCGTCATTTTCGTTCCACCGGCCTTTGCCGCCGATGCGGTCATGGAGGCCGCCGATGCGGGAATCAGGGTGATCGTAACCATTACGGAAGGCATACCCACCCAGGACATGGTGCAGGTGCAGGAGTATTTGTCGGACAAGGACTGCCGCATGGTAGGACCCAATTGTCCCGGAGTGATTACCCCGGAAGAATGCAAGGTGGGGATCATGCCCGGGTTCATCCATAAAAAAGGAACCGTCGGGATCGTATCGCGCAGCGGGACGCTTACCTATGAGGCGGTGGACCAGGTGACCAAGCTGGGAATGGGTCAGTCCACATGCATCGGGATAGGTGGTGACCCGATCATCGGGACAACCACCCTGGATGCCATCAAACTGCTTATGGCGGACGATGAGACCGAAGGGATCATCATGATCGGGGAGATCGGCGGCAGCATGGAGGCGGATGCAGCCAACTGGGTAAAGGAGCACGGCAGCAAACCGGTGGTCGGGTTTATTGCGGGACAAACCGCTCCCAAGGGACGCCGGATGGGACATGCCGGCGCCATTATCGGAGGGAAGGACGATACGGCCGCCGCAAAAATGAAGATCATGGGTGAATGCGGGATCCACGTGGTGGAGTCGCCGGCGGATATCGGTCTGAAAATGAAGGAGGCACTGGGGAAGTAAGGGGTTCCTGGAGATCCTGAAATCCAGGGTCGCTGGTGGAAAAGCTTGTCTGGAATCAGGGAAAATCAAAACAATAAAATAATTAAGAATGAAATTACTTGAAGGAAAAGTTGCATTGGTGACCGGTGCGAACCGGGGAATCGGCAGGGAGATTGCCCTGGGACTTGCCCGGGAAGGCGCCAGCATCGCTTTTACGGACCTTGCCATCGATGACAATACAAGGTCACTTGAAGCCGAACTTGCCGGACTTGGGGTGAAAGGGAAGGGTTATGCCAGCAACGCCGCCATATATGCAGAAACCGAAAAGGTGGTTGGGGAGATCGTAGTGGAGTTCGGCACCATCGACGTCCTGGTTAACAATGCAGGCATCACGAAAGACACCCTTTTAATGCGGATGACAGAAGAGCAATGGGATGCGGTTATCAATGTGAACCTGAAATCCGTTTTCAATTTCACCAAGACGGTTCAACCGGTCATGCTGAAGGCAAAATCCGGCTCCATCATCAACATCAGCTCCGTGGTAGGGGTGGCAGGGAACGCGGGACAGGCGAACTATTCGGCATCCAAAGCAGGCATTATAGGATTTACAAAGTCCATCGCCAAAGAAGTCGGCTCCAGGAACATACGCTGCAATGCCCTGGCACCGGGGTTCATCATTACCGAGATGACCGATAAACTCCCCGATGAGGTTAAGGAAACCTGGATCAAGACCATCCCGCTCCGCAGGGGCGGCACTCCCGAAGATGTAGCAAATGCATGCATCTTCCTGGCCTCCGATCTGTCTTCCTATGTCAGCGGACAGGTCATCAATGTTTGCGGGGCCATGCAAACTTAGCGACACGAAATAAAGGTTGCGAAGCCTTTTAGTGTGATCTATGACGAGCATAAGAAGCAGGCGCCCATTCTTTTTACTACTCTTCCTGGTTACCGGCTGTATGCCGATGGCGGAGATCGACATACAGGTCCTGGATCCGGCAGAGATCACGCTTCCCCTGAATATTCAGCAGCTTGCCTTTATGAACCGCTCCGTGGCACCCCATCTGCTGAGGACAGATACTTCGGGCTGGAGCGACCAGGAGTATTATATCCTGGATACCATCCTGAATAACTGGATTTTTCAGGGCCTGCGGCAATCCATGATGGAATCACCACTCTTTGATCTGGATACGATCAGGGTAATCCGCTCCCGGCGTTATGATACAAGCGGGATACTGAAGCCCCTGAAAGACATCCAGCTTGAGAAACTGAAAACCATTTATCCTGCAGATGCTGTTATAAGCCTTGAATTCTATGGCATCGATGACAGCATTAGAGTGGGATATAACCTGGACGAGTCCAGATACGAAGCCTACCTTGGCATCTTTTCCACAACGGTCTGGAGGATCTATGATCTGACCCGGGACACCGTTATCGATGAATATGTTCTGCGGAAAACTTCTGACTGGTATGCATATAACGAGGATTTCCAGGCTTCCCTCGATGGTTTGCCCCTGACTGCAGACGGCATACGAGCGGCTGCATTTGAGGTGGGAACCCGGTACGGGACCAGGATCAGTCCAGGCTGGATGGAAGTTGTACGTTACTATCATGTTTCAGGAGGCAGGGAGATGAGAGATGCCGGGAAGATGGCCGGGGAAGGGGACTGGAAAGGGGCAGCGGAGATCTGGGAAAAACTTGCATACGCGGAGGATGAAAGGATCGCCGCCAGGGCCTGTTTCAATATGGCCCTTGTCTGTGAAACGGAGGACCTGATGGTGCCGGCGCTGGACTGGGCCATAAAATCCTTCTCAATCCGGCAGACGACCCTGACCAGGGATTATATCGACCTGTTGAAAGAACGTTACGAAGACCGTAAAAAATTGCAGAGGCAGCTTCCATCGGCAGAATAATATTACTTTTGTGAGTTCCAATTTAAACCGCATGAATCCCGAGACCCTTTTTATTATCATCATTGCAATCCTGGTGTTCAATTATATCTTTTCCAGGATACTGGAGTACCTCAATGCCCGGAAATACGGGGATCCAATACCGGAAGAACTGGAAGATGTATACGATAAGGAGGAGTATGCGAAATCCATGAAATACAAGAGGGTGAACTACCGCTTCGCCATTCTGACGGGTGCCTTCAGTTTCCTGCTGGTCATGGCCATGTTTTTCCTGGATGGTTTTGCCTTTGCCGATAATCTCGTGCGCAGGCTGACGGAGCATCCCATCCTGATCGCCCTGCTGTTTTTCGGGCTTTTGATGTTTGCCTCCGATCTGTTGAATACCCCCTTTGCGATATGGGATACCTTTGTCATCGAAGAACGTTTCGGCTTCAATAAAACTACGGTAAAGACATTTATAACGGATAAACTGAAATCCTGGATGCTCGGGGCCATCCTGGGAGGGGGGATCCTGGCGGCGGTGATCTGGTTTTATACCCTGACCGGGAAGAATTTCTGGATATATGCCTGGATCCTTGTGTCCGGGTTCACCATATTCATGTACATGTTTTACTCGACCCTGATCGTCCCCCTTTTCAATAAGCAAACTCCGCTTGAAGAGGGTGAATTGCGGGATGCCATTACACAGTTCAGCAACAGGGCAGGGTTCAACCTGCGCAATATATACGTGATCGACGGTTCCAGGCGATCGACCAAGGCGAATGCCTATTTCAGCGGACTGGGATCGAAAAAACGGATCGTATTGTACGATACCCTGATCAAGGACCTGGATACCGACGAGATCGTGAGCGTACTGGCACACGAGATCGGGCATTACAAGAAAAAGCATACACTCCTGGGAGTGATCCTTTCGGTCCTGCAGACGGGAGTGGTCCTTTTCATCCTTTCCCTGTTTGTCGGCAGTCCCGTGCTTTCCGAAGCCCTGGGTGCTTCGGAGCCCAGTTTTCACATCGGGCTCATCGCATTCGGGGTATTGTACAGTCCCCTGTCCATGCTCCTCAGCATCGGGGGGAATGTTCTCTCACGTAAAAACGAATACCAGGCAGACCGTTATGCGGGGGAAATGTACAAGCCGGAAGCCCTGGTCAGTGCATTGAAGGGATTGTCGGGGAAAAACCTGAGCAACCTGACCCCGCACCCGGTGTATGTGTTCTTTCATTATTCCCACCCACCACTGTACCAGCGGGTGAAAGCATTAATGAAAAATTAGTATTTTTGTCCCCGATCAGCCTCCTTAGCTCAGCGGTAGAGCAGCTCACTCGTAATGAGCAGGTCGTGGGTTCAAA
>CAZVLG010000467.1:0-1883 GCA_964627835.1 uncultured Bacteroides sp. | reverse complement strand
CTTTGACGGTGCCAACATCGACCAGATCAACAGCTATACCAAACAGGCAGGCGTTCCCCAGTATGGGAAAACCTACCTCTACGACGGTGGTACCGGTGAACGCTTTGATCAGCCTGCCACGGTGGGTGTGATCTACATGCTGAAACTCGGACACATGGTCGATGATAAAATGCATGCCCGCTCCATCGGTCCCTATTCCCTCATTACACAGCAACCCCTGGGAGGGAAGGCGCAATTCGGCGGACAACGGTTCGGAGAAATGGAGGTCTGGGCCCTGGAAGCCTTCGGAGCCGCCAATATCCTCCAGGAACTCCTGACTGTAAAGTCGGACGATGTGATCGGCAGGGCCAAGGCCTACGAAGCCATCGTAAAGGGGGAACCCATGCCCATGGCGGGTATACCGGAATCCCTGAATGTTCTCCTGCATGAGCTGCGAGGACTTGGTTTAAGTGTTAACCTCTTATAATTAAAATAAAACCATTATCATATGTCCCTTAAAAGAGATCCAAAGGTTAGAATTGATTTTACCAAAGTTACCATCGGACTTGCCTCTCCTGAGGAGATACTGGAACGCTCCAGCGGCGAGGTCCTGAAACCCGAGACCATAAACTACAGGACATACAAACCCGAACGTGACGGACTGTTCTGTGAGCGGATCTTCGGTCCCGTAAAAGATTACGAATGCCACTGCGGTAAGTACAAACGTATCCGCTACAAGGGAATCGTCTGTGACCGCTGCGGTGTTGAAGTCACCGAAAAGAAGGTCCGCCGCGAACGGATGGGCCATATTTCGCTCGTGGTGCCGGTAGCCCATATCTGGTATTTCAAATCCCTGCCGAACAAGATCGGTTACCTCCTTGGACTGCCGACCAAGAAGCTGGATTCTATCATATACTACGAAAGATATGTTGTGATCAATCCGGGCCTCAAGCAGGCAGACGGGGTTCAGTACCTTGACTTCCTGACCGAGGAGGAATACCTGGAAATCCTGGACAGCCTTCCAAAGGAAAACCATTTGCTGGACGATGACCACCCGGACAAGTTCATTGCCGATATGGGCGCCGAGGCGCTTTACAGCCTGCTCCAGCGTCTTGACCTGGACAGCCTGTCCTATGACCTTCGCCACAAGGCCGGGACGGAAACTTCACAACAGCGCAAGAACGAAGCACTCAAACGGCTTCAGGTAGTGGAAGCATTCCGGGCCTCCAAGGGAATAAACAAACCCGAATGGATGATCGTAAAGGTCGTACCCGTGATCCCGCCGGAACTCAGGCCACTGGTGCCGCTTGACGGTGGAAGGTTTGCCACTTCCGACCTGAATGACCTGTACCGCCGTGTCATTATCCGTAACAACCGCCTGAAAAGGCTGATCGAGATAAAGGCCCCGGAAGTGATCCTCCGGAACGAAAAGAGGATGCTGCAGGAAGCCGTCGATTCGCTCTTTGATAACTCACGCAAGGCCAACGCGGTAAAAACCGAAGCCAACCGTCCCCTGAAATCTCTCAGCGACAGCCTGAAAGGAAAGCAGGGAAGGTTCCGCCAGAACCTGCTCGGTAAGCGGGTGGATTATTCGGCCCGTTCGGTGATTGTTGTGGGACCCGAACTAAAACTGCATGAATGCGGCCTGCCCAAGGATATGGCCGCCGAACTTTATAAACCGTTCATCATCCGCAAACTGATCGAACGGGGTATCGTCAAAACCGTTAAGTCTGCCAAGAAGATCGTTGACCGGAAAGATCCGGTTGTCTGGGATATCCTTGAAAACGTGCTTAAGGGGCACCCGGTGCTGCTTAACCGTGCACCCACCCTGCACCGTCTCGGGATCCAGGCCTTCCAGCCGAAACTCATCGAAGGCAAGGCCATCCAGCTGCATCCCCTGGTCT
>CAZVLG010000466.1:0-11366 GCA_964627835.1 uncultured Bacteroides sp. | reverse complement strand
ACTCAGGGACAACTTCATAAATGGTGCGAAGAACGGAGTTAACGGATCCTACATTGACATCATAGGGGATGGGAAATTCATTAGTGAGAATCAGCCGTTTGCCGATCGCTGGGCCACTGATACCACAAAAAGTGTAATTTTCATTAGCGAAAACGGTATGTTTCAGGTGCCAGATGACTTCCGGGGGGAAGCCGAGATCCATATGGACAAGAACCAGATTATTACATCGGAAATGGAAGAACTTGTTGTTACATACCCTGTGGTTCTGGATAATGACGACTCCGTGACCCAGATTACGGCGAAGAGCCTCCTTATATTTGAGATTACTCCACTTACCGACCAACTGGTCGAGGTCGGAGAATCCGTGGCCGAGCTCTCCTGCATCAACGACGATGACATCACCACCTACGCTTGGCAGTATGCGACCACCTCCGGCGGTTCCTATTCGGCCTTTGACCCGGCACAGACCGCAAGTACCTTCAGCGGTTCCTTTGCCGCGGCAGGTGATTACTATGTCAGGTGTGTCGGAGACGGGACCGAGGAGTCAAGCGAGGTAATGATCCGGGTCGTCAGCGTGAGCATTGCGCCAACGGACCAGCAGGATCTTTATGAAGGTGTGGCAGGTACAGCCCTTACGGTAACCGAATCGGTGGCTGCCGACTCGAGGGAGTGGAAATCAAGCGCCACCTCCGGATCGGGCTATACCCCGGTAGTACCGCCCCAGAGCGGCACCAGCTATACCCCGCTCTTCCTGACCGAGGGCACCTACTACGTGGTCTGCGCCAGTACCTTCGGGTCCAAGACGATCAACAGCAATGAAGTGACCGTCGTGGTGACCAAGGATCCGACCGCTGTTGAGGAGAACCTGATGCGGACCATATTGCTTTATCCGAACCCAGCTACGAATGCCTTCTTTATCGATGCGGGTGATTACCAGACCTTCGATATAAAGGTTTCGGATATTACGGGACGCTCGGTCCTGGTGAAGGAATTCATAGATGTAAACGGGCCGCAGAAGATCGATCTCGGCCAGAAAGGCATCTACTTCGTCAGGATCAGTACGGAAAATGGAGCCCGTACGGTCAAGATGATCATCAAGTAAACAGCACACAGCTTTAATAAGCACTTTCAAAGGTATCCCGCGACGAACGCGGGATACCTTTTTTTAAAATATTTAACCTCAAGCCTCGTTTATCTCACAAATATCCTATCGGGGAAGAACACAGGGAGGGGTATGCGGAGAAAAAAATCAGGATATTTCCGGGCGATTGCACTGGCTGGCATGATGTTCCTTCTGCATCTACCGTTCATGATGTCTGCACAGCGGCAGATGGAGAAACTTGACAGGGGACTCCTGGCCGTCAGGACCGGAAGCGGAATCCTGGTAAGCTGGAGAATCCTCGGGACGGAATGGAACGGGGCCGGCTTCAATCTCTACCGGGACGGAGGTAAACTGAACACGGAACCCATCACCGGTGCAGGCAATTTTATCGACACATCCGGCACGACGGAATCGGCCTATTACATGCGTGCAATCATCAACGGTGTCGAGCAGGAAGCTTCCGATACCATCCTGCCCTGGGGGCAACACTATTATAATCTTCCCGTACGGGGTATCCCGGGCGCTTACGAACTGAACGACGCCTCGGTGGGTGACCTGGACGGCGACGGGGATTACGAGATCGTGGTCAAGCGGATCTCCCCGGACATGTCGGAGGATCCGGCCTATACCCACCTGCTCGAGGCCTATCACCTGGACGGCACGCATATATGGACCATCGATTACGGTCCCAACCGCCTGGGTCCCCAGCAGGTGAATTTCATCGTTTATGACCTGGACGGCGACGGGAAGGCCGAAGTCGTCACCAAAACCTCCGAAGGAACCATCGACGGCACCGGAGCCGGGATTGGCGATACGGACGGGGACTTCATCACCAATTACCGTTACTCTGCCGTCGAAGACGATATCACCCAGGGACCGGAATTCCTCTCTGTTTATGAAGGGATTACCGGCAAGGAAATGGACCGGATCAACTATATCGCCAGGGACCCACTTTCCCAGTGGGGACTCCCGGGTATGAGCCTTACCCAGCTGGCGCATCGTGCCGATGCCGTTATGCTGGCCGTTATCTATGCCGATGGCAAGACACCGACCCTGGTCATGTGCCGCGGCATTTACCACCGCACCAAGATGGTGGCGCTGGACTACCGGGACGGTAAATTATCGGAACGCTGGCGTTTCGATTCCGAGGAATGGCCCGAGGGCTTCCGTGGACAGGGGAACCATAACCTCAGCGTGGCGGATGTGGACGGTGACGGCCGTGACGAAATCGTTTACGGTTCCATGACGGTCGACAACGACGGAACAGGGTTATACGGCACGGGACTGGGGCATGGAGACGCCATGCATGTGTCGGACATGGATCCCGACAGGCCTGGTCTCGAGGTCTGGTCCGCCCACGAGAGCGGACCTCACTACGGAGGCACTTACCGGGATGCAGCCACGGGTGAGATCCTGGTGCAGTACTTCGGGAACCGCGATATGGGCAGGGCCTGCGCCGGCGACATTACGGCAAACCACCCTGGCTACGAATTCTGGGGAGCCACGGAATGCCCTATCTACAGCTGCAGGGGCAATATCCTGGGTCCGACCAACATCCCGGTGAATTTCATGGTCTGGTGGGACGGCGACCTTCTGAGGGAACTCCTCGACCATCTCTGGCTCGGAACCGAAGCCGGGGTGGGGATCGGTACCATCAGCAAATACAACGGCAGCGACGATGTAACTCTCCTGCAGGCCAACGGCACTTATACAACGAACTACACCAAGGGGAATCCCTGTCTCAGCGCGGACATGCTGGGGGATTGGCGCGAAGAGGTGATCTGGAGGACAACTGATAATAAATACCTCAGGATCTATTCCAGTCCCTATCCTACTACACACCGGATCTACACCCTCATGCACGATCCGCAGTACCGCCTGGCCATCGCCTGGCAGAACAATGCCTACAACCAGCCTCCCCATCCCGGGTTCTTCCTGGGGGCTGGCATGGATTCCATTCCCCCTCCTCCCCTGACGGGTGACAGGCTGGTATGGAACGGGGGGGCCTGGGATGTCAATACCAGCGCCTCCTGGCTTACGAAAAGCGGAGCCGCATCGGTTTTCCTGAACGGGGACCCGGTTCTGTTCGATATCCTTGCCGGGGCAACGGATACGGTGAACATACCCGGGATTGTAGAACCATCCTCCGTTACGGTCTTTGCCCCGACCGACTACACCTTCCTGGGACCCGGGAGCATCACCGGATCAGCCGGCCTTTTAAAATCCGGATCCGGAACCCTTCATATCCGCAACGATAACAGTTTCACGGGATACACCTCCGTATGGAACGGCACCCTTATCCTGAACGGTTCCCTTCAAGGTCCCGTGAACGTCAAGAAATTTGCATCCGCAGGCGGAAGCGGGCATTTTAAGGCCGGCATCTGCTTTGAACCCGGCTCGGAACTGATCGCCGGGGAACCCGGCCTGGGCGATACGCTTAATGTTACCGGCACTCTGAAAGCCATGAACAACGTCACCTGGCAGGTCGATCTCTCCGGTGATTCACTTGGGCAGGCCCTCCCGAACGACCTCATCCGCATTGCAGGTGACCTGGTGCTCGAAGGCCATCAGGCCCTGAGTATTACCCAACTCAATGACAGTTTGCAGCGCGGAACTTATACACTGATCACCTACACGGGAAGCTTCACGGGTGGCCTGGAAGAATTTTCGGTCACCGGGCTGCCTGGTATTCCATGGGAGCTGTTCGATACCGGGGGTGCCATCTGCATCCGCTTCCTTCAGACCAGGGACCCGGGCAGGCTTGTATGGCAGGGCGGGGACCCCAACGACTGGGACCTCGTGACCAGCTTTAACTGGCTGAACCAGGGGACACCGGACTGGTTCGTACCCTGCGACACGGTTTGGTTTACGGATGATGGCCCCCCCAATGTAAACCTGGTCGGAGACCTTTATCCCGGGCGTGTGATCGTCGAATCAGAATTGGATTATAAGTTCTCCGGAAGCGGGAAGGTCACAGGAGCAGGAGACCTTATCAAGAACGGGACGGGTAAACTCAACATTCAAACCCTGAACGATTATTCGGGCACCACCCGTATCCAGGAAGGAGTCATCGAGATAAACGGGCTGACAAATACCGGGCAGGACGGTCCACTGGGCACCGGAGGCGGACCGGGAGTGGGACTGCTACTTGACGGGGGCACCCTGCGCCTAAACGGTACCTCGTCCAGCGATCGGGGGATCTATATCGGCAGTGGCAACGGCACCCTGGACCTGGTAGCCGGGGAACTGAGGATGCAGGGCGTTATTTCGGGTACGGGACAGCTGGTGAAGACCGGTCCCGGCACACTTACCTGGAGTTCTCCGAACCAGCACCAGGGGGGCACCCTGGTGAAAGAAGGCAGGATCCACCTCGGCACCGAGGAGGCGAACCTGTATGGACCGGGACCCGGGGTCCTGATCCTACAGGATGCGACACTGAGCATGGTCGATGACCGCAATTCATACACGGTGGGATGCGAATGGGACCTGGCCGTACCGGGAGGATCCAGCGGCTGGCTTCACCTGGATTCCCGTTGCACCCTGATGGGCAGCCTTACTGGTTCGGGGACCCTGAATCTTTCCATTCCTTTCATCCGGTCCGAATTCCAGGGCGACTGGTCGGCATTTACCGGCCGGATCAATGCGGTTGCATCATCCGACGAGGCCTTTTTCCTGATCGGGAACACTGCAGGTCTTCCCATAGCCCATCTTCACCTGAGCGACCGGGTGACCGCCCTCTACCGCTATACGGCCAATCCGACCATTGAGATCGGAAGCCTCACCGGTACCGCACTTTCCAGGCTGGGCGCCGGAGGGGAGGGTGCATCCCTGATAACCTGGAAAATAGGGGAGTCCAGCACGGATGCAACCTTCGACGGGATCATCTGTAACGACCAGTTCAAGAACTCGGGTGCAAGTGCCGCCATTATCAAGACCAGGACCGGGTCGTGGACCCTCACGGGCAGCAATACCCATTCGGGAGGCACCCTGGTCGAATCCGGTACCCTCTGGATCAACAATACAGGGGGGAGCGGGACCGGCACCGGGCCCGTCCGGGTGCTCGCCAATGCCACCCTTGGCGGAAAGGGAACGGTGGCCGGTCCCGTAACGGTGGAACCCGGCGGATTCCTCATGCCGGGACCATCCGAAGAAGCCATATTCACGGTCGATTCATCCCTTGCCATGAAGCCTGGAAGCTTTCTCGTTTTCGACATCAATCCCCTGAATAAAAAACACGCTATGCTGCAGGTCAGCGGAAACCTTACCATGGACGGAACCCTTTATTTCGTTAACTCCGGTTCCGTGACATTTGCCGCAGGCGACGTATTTCACCTCGTTGATGCCGAAATAATTTCCGGCAGCCTGCCCGGTATCCTTCCAGCCAGTCCAGGTGAAGGGCTGGAATGGGACACGTCGGAATGGACCACGGGCGGGACACTGGCGGTCCGGCTGTCATCGGGTGGAAGAACCCCGGCTTTTGGACCGGACCTTAGCGTTTATCCGAATCCGACGCAGGGGAAATTGAACATTGAATTCTCAGAGTCCCACGCGGAATTGTATCTTAGCATCGAAAACATCACCGGCCGGATCGTCTTGAACCGGCAAATGTGGAACACATCCGGCCTGTACCTGGAAACCGGGATACTGGAACCTGGATGGTACATACTGAAGCTGGATACAGGAAATAAGTTGTGGATCAGGAAATTCGTTAAACAATAAGATAAATCAAACCAGAAAGGACAGGATGGAATTAAAAAGGATTGCACGGAAAAGCCTCGCCATGGCCTGGGCAATATGGATGGCCATTTGGACATGCCAGGCACAGCGGCAGATCGAGGATCTGGACCGTGGCCTCATGGCTGTGAAGGTTAGCGGCGGGGTTTACCTGAGCTGGAGGATTCTCGGGGATGAATACCTGGATGCCTCTTACAACCTGTACCGGGAATCGACAAAAATCAATACGGAACCCATCACGGGAGCCTCTTTCTTTATCGATCCGGCCGGAACCACCGGGATAGGGTATTCGGTGGCCGCCGTCATCGATGGGGTCGAACAGGAAAAATGCGCCCCTGTAACCGCATGGGCAGTAAACTTCAGGAACATACCCTTACAAAGACCGCCGGGTGGCACCACTCCGGACGGGGTCAACTATACTTACAGTCCCAACGATATAAGTGTGGGGGACCTGGACGGGGACAGGCAGTACGAGATCGTGCTCAAATGGGACCCGTCCAACTCTAAGGACAATTCCCAGAGTGGTTACACCGGCAATGTAATCCTGGATGCCTATGAAATGGACGGCACCCGTATGTGGAGGATCGACCTGGGCATCAACATCCGCGCCGGGGCCCACTATACCCAGTTCATGGTCTACGACCTGGACGGCGACGGGAAAGCGGAGGTGGCATGCAAGACCGCTGACGGGACCACCGACGGGATCGGCACGGTGATCGGCAATGCATCGGCCGACTATCGTAATGCTTCGGGATACATTCTCTCGGGACCCGAATTCCTGACCATATTTGACGGGGAAACCGGTACTATCCTCGCAACCACCGACTACATCCCTCCAAGAGGGTCTGTCAGCAGCTGGGGTGATTCCTACGGGAACCGGGTGGACCGCTTCCTGGCCTGCGTGGCTTACCTGGACGGGCACAGGCCCAGCCTGGTGATGTGCAGGGGGTATTATACACGGACCGTGCTGGCGGCGTGGGACTGGAGGGACGGCACACTGACCTCCCGCTGGGTGTTTGACAGCAAGAACGGATACCCGGATTACGAGGGACAGGGAAACCATAACCTGAGCGTGGCCGATGTGGACGACGACGGAAAGGATGAGATCGTTTACGGCAATTGCGCTATCGACGATGATGGGACGGGATTGTGGACCACGGGACTGGGACACGGGGATGCCATGCATGTTTCGGACATCGATCCCAACCGACCGGGACTGGAAAAATGGGGCATTACGGAACCCTCGAGCACTTCGGGCTCCCAACTACTCGATGCTCGAACCGGTGAAATGATATGGGGGACCGCTCCCGGGGATATCGGGAGAGGCGTATCGGGAGACCTCTCCGCTGCCCACCCGGGCATGGAATGCTGGGGAGGCACAGCCGGGCTTCGGAGCGCCACAAATGCATACGTGGGTGCAAGCCCGTCCTCGTCCAATTTCCTGGTCTGGTGGGACGGTGATGATCTGCGGGAATTGCTGGATGGTGTAACCGTATCCAAATACGGGACCGGCAGCATATTCTCGGCGACCTACTGCAGCTCCAACAACGGAAGTAAATCCACACCCGGTGTATCCGCGGACCTGATGGGGGACTGGAGGGAAGAGATCATTTTTCGTACCGTTGACAATAAATCGCTCAGGCTGTATGTCAGCACGACACCTACGAACCGCCGGCTCTATACCCTGATGCACGATCCACATTACCGCATGTCCATCGCCTGGCAGAACGTAGCCTATAACCAGCCCCCTCATACAAGCTTTTTTCTCGGCCATGACATGTCCCCGCCTCCACCTCCCCCAGTCATCGAAGCCAGCCTGCGATGGAACAACGGATCAGCGTGGGACCTGGCCTCCAAGAACTGGATACACGCAGACAGCCTGACCTCTTTTCAGAACGGCGACGATGTACTGTTCGATTTTTCCGGTTCAAATGCCAGTGCGATCTCCATCACCGGAACCCTTAGTCCCTCACACATGACAGTCTATGCCCCGATAGACTATACCCTGGAGGGACCGGGGGGCCTGACAGGCTCCATGGATCTCCTCAAAGCCGGAACGGGGACCCTGAACCTGAAGGGAGACCATGACTTCAGCGGTAATACAAGCATATGCCAGGGAACCCTGACCCTGACCGGTGATCTGCAGGCCAGCCATGCCGAGGTTTTCGCCGGTGCCACTGCCGCGGGAGACGGTACCTACGGCGGCGGACTGACCCTATGGGACAGGGGGACCCTGCTCATCGGACCGGGCAAAGGGGCCACGGATACACTTTTCATCGGGAACTCACTGGTTACGCTCGGGGAGGCTGTTATCGGTTTTGATCTTTCCGACGACAGTTCGGGACTGGTCAAACCGAACGATGTGCTGGTAGTCGAAGGAAACCTCCACCTGAGCGGGTCTACACGCTTTGAAATTCAGCTCCTCGACGGGTCCCTCCAGGCGGGACAGTACAGCCTGGTACATTACAACGGCAATTTTACCGGGGATCTCGACTCCATCTCCTGCGCGGGACTGGAAGGGATCCCCTACCTCCTGGCCGACAACGGCAGCACCATCCTTCTGGATATTATAAAACTGCGAATTCCATCCCGCCTCATCTGGCAGGGAGGCACACCCAACGACTGGGACCTTGCCAGCCAGTTGAACTGGCTGAACGGGAGCGATCCGGATTGGTTCGTACCGGGCGATACCGTTGTATTCGATGAAACCGGTGTTTCCAATAATACAGTCAACCTGGTGGGAGCCCTTTCCATCGGACGAATGCTGGTGGAGGCAGCCGGCGATTATACCCTGGAGGGAAACGGCTGGCTGAAAGGCCCGGGCGAACTTATCAAAAACGGCGAAGGGACACTGACGCTGTCCGGGGACAACGCCTACACGGGGGCTACCCTGATCTATTCCGGAACCATCGACATCGACGGCATTGGGAACGGGGGACAACCCAGCGCCATAGGGGCTGCGGGGACCGATCCTTCAAACCTTATCCTTGACGGCGGCACCCTGAAGATCACCGGATCGGCCTCTTCCAGCGACCGGGGGATGACCATCGATGCAGTTGGGGGGACTCTCAACCTGGCAACGGCCTCGGCAAACCTGACCCTGTCGGGGACCCTCACTGGAACGGGGCACCTGACAAAAACCGGGAAAGGAATTCTTACACTCCACGGTGCGAACGACTGGAGTGGAGGTCTCCTGGTCAGTAACGGAACCCTGAACCTCGGTTCCGAGGAAGCCAATATCGGCGGCCTGGGTTCCGGGAAAGTCACTCTGCAGAACGCCACCCTGAATATGCTGGATGACCACAATACATATACGGACAGCTGCGACTGGGACCTGGTGGTGCCCCTTAATTCAGAGTCATGGCTCAACCTGGATGGCCGCTGCAGCCTCATCGGATCATTGGAGGGAGACGGGATCCTGAATGTCGGTGTACCCTATAACCGTGCATACCTGATGGGGGACTGGTCCGCATTCACCGGCCGGATCAGGGTAAGCACTGATTATTACGATGGCCTGTTCCTGCCCGGCCGGCAGTATGGGTTTGAAAAAGCCGCCATTGAACTGACGGATAATGTAAGCATGGTCTACCTCCTTTCCGAAGATGTAAGCATTGAGATCGGGGAACTTGCAGGAACAGCCGGTTCCGTCCTCGGATCGGGTGGAGAGGCCAGCAATACCATCACATGGGTGGTCGGGGGCCGCAATACCAACGCCGAATTCCACGGTCTGATAAGCGACAGGCAATACAGGTATACAGGTTCCCAGGCATCCATCGTTAAAACGGGAACGGGGAACTGGACGCTCTCCGCTGCCAACACGTACAGCGGGACCACCGAGATTGAAGCCGGGATCCTTACCATAAGCAATACGAACGGAAGCGCCACCGGCAGCGGGGATGTATATGTACGGTCCGGCGGGGCCCTGCGCGGCAACGGATCGGTCGGGGGCAGGCTTACAGTCGAAAGCCAGGCTTCGGTATCCGTCGGGGCGGCTTCCGGACTGGACATCCTGACCGTCAATAACAATGTGGAATTCCAGCCGGGCAGCTACCTGTCTGTGAAGATAAATCCATTGGATAAAACCGCGGACAAACTGGTGGTCAACGGGCACCTGAAGCTGGGAGGCATCCTGTACATCAATACCATGGATATCGGATCTTATGTGGCCGGCGAAACCTACCGTATCCTGGATGCCGATACCGCCACCGGGTTCTTTCAAATGATCCTTCCTGCCATTCCCGGAGATGGACTCGAATGGGATACCACCTGGCTCCGGTTATACGGGCTTCTGAGAATTGCACTGGAAGGTACGGTCGGAACCGGTGAATGGACGGATCCTGCCGGGATAAGCATTTTTCCCAATCCGGGAAATTCCATGATCACGCTTTCTGCAATTACCGGGCCGGAAACAGGCAAAAGCATCCGCCTGGCATGCTACGATCTGAACGGAAGGAAGGTGTACAGGCAAGACCTGCCTGTAACAGGCGAGTTGACCAGCACTTCCATCGATGTGCGGGAATGGACCAAGGGTATTTATGTTTTTGTGCTGAACATGGATGACCGGACACATATTCTGCGATTCCTCAAACAATAAAATGGAAATTATGAAACATCGGTTCGCTTTCATATTTATCTCCGTATTTATCTGCATGGTTTCGGGATGCAGGTCCAATACCGAAACAGCGTACCCGGAAAAACCGAATATCGTCTTCATCATGGCAGACGACCTGGGCTACCACGACCTGGGTTGCTACGGGCAGGAAAGGATCCTTACCCCGAACATAGACCGGCTTGCAGGGGAAGGCATCCGGTTTACCGGCTTCTATGCCGGAGCAGCCGTCTGTGCTCCCTCAAGGTCCGTCCTCCAGACCGGCCTCCACACCGGCAATACAACCGTAAGGGGGAACCAGTGCAGGAGCGGGGGACTCCGGCAGCCTCCAGGCAGCGAAGGCAGACCGGCTTCCATGCGTATCGGGATCCCGGAAAACGAGCCAACCATAGGCGATGTCCTGAGACAGGCAGGATATCATACCGGGTTGTTCGGGAAATGGCATCTCAGCGGCTACCTCTATGAAAACCTGCCGGTAAGAAGGGGGTACGACGAGTATTATGGAAGCAGTCTTGCCGACGGCCGCAGTTCCAGGCCGGGTTATATGATCAGAAACGACTCGGTGGTTGCCATCCCCGATGAGTTCAGGGCAGATTCAAGAGACGGGACCTGGACCCTGCTGGCCATCGACTTCATGAAAAGAAACCGGGAGAAGCCGTTTTTCCTTATGTTGAACCTGAGTACACCTCATAAACCCTTCAGAATCAGGGACCAGGGCGCATATGCCGACAGTGCCTGGAACGACATGTCGAAGAATTATGCCGCACTCATCAGCAGGATGGACGGCCATGTCGGAATGATCATGGATGCCCTTGAAGAACTCGGCCTGATGGATAACACCATCCTGGTTTTCTGCTCTGACAACGGTGGCGAATACAGGGAAGTACCCGAAGACTGGGCGGAATGGACCCGTACCTTCCG
>CAZVLG010000465.1:0-24959 GCA_964627835.1 uncultured Bacteroides sp. | reverse complement strand
TTTACCGAAAACAAAGGAATGGCCTTCGGACTTGATCTGCCCGGGAATAACGGGAAATCCCTTCTGACCATTTTCAGGCTCCTGGCCATCACCGGCATCGGGTTATACCTGCGCTACCTGATCCTCCACAAGGCAAATGATGGACTCATACTTTCGGTAGCCCTGATCCTGGCCGGGGCCACGGGAAATATCATTGATTCCCTCTTCTATGGAATGATCTTTAATGACAGCTGGGGCCGGGTAGCTTCCCTGTTTCCGGATGGCGGCGGGTATGCACCCCTGCTCCAGGGGAAGGTCGTAGATATGCTTTATTTTCCTATTATTCGCGGCACATGGCCCGACTGGTTCCCATGGTGGGGAGGCAGCAGCCTGGTATTCTTCCGGCCGGTTTTTAATCTCGCCGATTCCTCCATAACCATTGGCGTTATTATTATCCTGATCTGGCAGAGAAGATTTTTCTCGGAAGAGATCATTCCCGGCAGGAAATCGGAAAACGAACCCGGCGGGGGACAGGCAAAGGAATCTGTGGACGCAGCAGAAAATACAACAGGCGGGGAACCGGGAAAAGAACCCGGGGACCAATCCGAAAGCGCCACAGGCGGGGAACCGGGAAAAGATGCTGGAGACCGCAAGGGGAACAAACCTGAGCAAGCACCAGGAAACAATCCGCAGTAAATCCACGTTCCTAAAACATGTGAGTGAACGGCCAGGATACACCAGGGGCAGGTCCGTTCCAGAACCCACCCTGGATTTCAGAATCTATACAAGGAAAAAATCAAGCTGCCTGCGGGCAAGATTGGCACGGGCCACTTCGACCTTAACTTCGTCTCCCAGCTGGAACTGCTTCCCGGTTTTCTTTCCCAGAAGACGATAATTGTCTTCATCGTAATCATAAAAATCATCCGTCAGGTCGCGCATGGAAACCATTCCCTCGCATTTGCACCAAACGAGTTCTATGTAGAGCCCCCATTCGGTAACCCCCGAGATTATTCCCTCGAACACCTCACCGATCTTATCGCTCAGGAATTCCACCTGCTTGTATTTGATCGATGCCCATTCGGCGTTCATGGCTTTTCTTTCCATCTCGGATGAGTGTTTGCACCGGGCTTCGTATTTTTTCTGGTTTTTGGGACCGCCTTTCTTGAGGTAATGGTCCAGCAAACGGTGCACCATGATGTCCGGATACCGCCTGATGGGGGAAGTAAAATGCGTATAATACGGGAAGGAAAGCCCGTAATGACCAATGTTTACTGTCGAATACACAGCTTTTGCCATGGCCCGGATGGCAAGCGTTTCGATGATGTTTTGTTCCTTTTCCCCCCGGACTTCTTCCATCAGCCGGTTGATGGACCCTGAAATTCTTTTTTGACCACTGGTTTGGATATTATAGCCAAGGCGCTTAACGAAGTAAGCAAAGGATTCAAGTTTTTCGGTATTGGGCTTGTCATGGATGCGGTAAACGAAAATACCGGGTTTGGTTTCGGGTGGTTGGTTTGACGGGGTTTCCGCATTTATTTTTGCACCGGATGGTTTGCCGATGAATTCAGCAACCCGCTTATTCGCCAGGAGCATGAATTCTTCAATCAACTGGTTGGATTCTTTGTTTTCCTTATAGTAGACTCCTGTCGGGTAACCGCTTTCATCGATATGAAACTTTATCTCTACCCGTTCAAAGGAAAAGGAACCCTCCAGGAACCTCTGATTGCGCAAAAGCTGGGCCAGTTTATGCAATTGCAGGATTTCTTCGTTCATATCACCCTGACCGGATTCAATGACCTCCTGGGCCTCTTCGTAGGTAAACCGTCGGTCGGACAGGATAACGGTACGGCCGAACCACTGCCGGATGACCCGTGCCTGTTCATTCATTTCAAAAACGGCCGAATAACAGAGTTTTTCTTCTCCGGGACGCAGGGAACAGACCAGGTTCGAGAGTTTCTCCGGCAGCATGGGAACCACCCTGTCTACCAGGTATACCGAAGTTGCCCTTTCGTAGGCTTCCTGGTCCAGCAGGCTCTTTGGTTTCACATAATGACTGACATCGGCAATGTGTATGCCTGCCTCCCAGTTCCCGTTTTTAAGTTTCCGGAGAGACAGGGCGTCATCGAAATCCTTTGCATCCACGGGGTCTATGGTAAATGTAGGGATCTTTCTGAAATCCTTTCGTTCGGCATAATCCTTCTGTGTGATTTCAACGGGGACCGCTTCGGCGGCCTCTTCCACTTCTTTGGTGAACCGGGAAGGCAGTTCGAATTCAGCAAGAATGGCATGCATTTCCACCTCGTTCAATCCGGGATCTCCCAGCACCTCGACGATCTCCCCGACCGGGTTCTTCGATCCTTTCGGCCATTCCGTGATCTTTGCAATGGCCTTCTGCCCATTTTTTACCCCGAGAAGCTTGTCCGGAGGGATAAACAGGTCATAGGGCATTTCCTTGCTATCCGGGTTCAGGAATGCCCAGTTCTTCGAAACCTCCACGATGCCTACGAAGGTTTTTCGGGCACGTTTGATGACTTCCACCACTTCCCCTTCCACCCGCTTTCCTTTCCGGTGGGCATAGAGGTAGACCTTGACAAAGTCCCCGTTGAGGGCATGATTCAGGTTATTTCTTGAAATAAATACATCTTCTTCGATGGCATCCGATAGGATAAACGCATATCCGAACTGGGTCATGTCCACCGTTCCGTCGATATAGCCCCCCTTCGATTTAAGTTTGTACTTGCCGGGGTAAACCTCCACCAGTTCTTCTTTGCCGGCAAGGTATTCCAGCACGGGTATGATCTGTCTTTTCGTAGCGATATCCTTAATATTCAAACGTTTGGCCAATTGTTTATAATTAAAAGTCTGGCTGGGAAAATTGCTGAACATACCCAGCACTGCATCGGCCAGGGCATCATTTCCTTTCGGTTTTTTACTTTTTTTTGCCATATGGCGATAAACTTTGCCGGGTAAGGTAAGAAATATTTAAGGCATGAGGGGAGGAAGGGTTTGAAAACTTATCAGCGCAGCCCGGGGTCTCAATGCCTTCTTATTATTAACTTTACTTTCTGAAAAACAGATTGTATCCGTTCATGGAAAAAGCACTCCGGATCTATAATACACTAAGCCGAAAAAAGGAAACCTTTAAACCCCTTCATCCTCTCATGGTCGGGATGTATGTTTGCGGTCCCACCGTATACGGTTCACCGCATCTTGGGCATGCCCGACCTGCCATTACGTTCGATCTTGTTTTCCGGTACCTGCAGTACCTGGGATACAAGGTCCGGTACGTCCGGAACATAACCGACGTGGGGCACCTGGAGGAGGACCGGGATTTCGGTGAGGATAAGATTTCAAAAAGGGCAAGGCTGGAAAAGCTGGAGCCCATGGAGATCGTTCAACGCTACACCAATGAATACCGCCTGAGAATGATGCAGCTGAACGTGCTTCCTCCAAGCATCGAGCCCACGGCATCCGGGCATATCATGGAACAGCTGGACCTGGTCGAAAAGATCCTGGATAACGGTTATGCTTACGAGCAGGGCGGATCGGTGTATTTTGACGTGGAAAAATACAGCCTGAAGCACCATTACGGAAAGTTATCAGGACGGAAAATTGAGGACCTGATATCCAATACGCGGGAGCTTGAAAAGCAGGAAGAGAAAAAATCCCCGCTTGATTTTGCCATCTGGAAACATGCCGGTCCGGAACACCTGATGAAATGGCCGTCGCGTTGGGGGCAGGGATTTCCCGGCTGGCACCTGGAATGCTCGGCCATGAGCTCGCGTTATCTCGGGGAAACCTTCGACATTCACGGCGGGGGAATGGATCTTTTGTTTCCGCACCACGAATGCGAGATCGCACAAACCGTTGCCGGCTATGGCAGGGAATCCGTCCGCTACTGGATGCATAATAATATGATCACCCTGAATGGCCAGAAAATGGGAAAATCCCTTGGGAACGCCATCAACCTGGAACAATTTTTCACGGGCGATCATCCATTGCTCGAAAAAGGCTACCCGCCCATGACGATCCGCTTTTTCATGCTCCAGGCCCATTACCGCTCCACCCTGGATTTTTCGAACGAGGCCCTGATCGCTGCTGAAAAGGGATTGGAGCGGCTGTTCGAAGGCATGGCCAACCTGGAAAAGATCATCCCATCCGGGGAAAAAGGCCCGGGTCCGGACAGGATCAAAAAAGCATTCCTGGATGCCATGAATGACGATTTCAACTCACCCATTGCCATCGCCGCTCTTTTTGACGGGATCAAAACCATCAATACGGCCCAGGCAGGCAATGGGTCCTTTTCCGCGGCGGAACTCAAAGAATGGAAGGCCTTCTACCGTTCAGCGGTAAATGATATGCTTGGTTTGAGGTCCCCAGAAGCAGTGGAAGGAGACCATGCCCTGCTTGAAGAACTTGTTAAGTTCCTTCTGCAGATGAGGATCGATGCCCGCCAGCGCAAGGATTTTGAAACATCCGACCGGATACGGGATGAAATGTCACGCCTGGGCATCGAGGTTAAAGACACAAAGGATGGTTTTGAATGGAAACTGAAGAAATAAATGTTTCCATCGGTGATATCTGCGTGGGACCGGCCCGGCCCGTTTTGATACAATCCATGTGCAACACCCGGACAACGGATACCCGGGAAAGTGTGGATCAGTGCATACGGATCTTTGAAGCAGGAGGCGGACTTTCACGTCTCGCGGCAAGAAACATCAGCGAAGCCCGGAACCTCGGGAACATTCGCAGGGAACTTATCCGGAGGGGCTTTTCCCAGCCGCTTTGCGCGGATGTCCATTTCAATCCTGAAATTGCCCTGGAAGCAGCCAGGGAAGTTGAGAAAGTGAGGATCAATCCTGGCAATTTTGCCAGCGGGAACATCGAAGCCCCATTCCTGAAACTGCTCGAGGTATGCCGCGAACACCGAACCGCGATCCGGATCGGGGTAAACCATGGATCCCTCTCGGAAAGGATCCTTGAAAAATTCGGGGACAGTCCCGGGGGAATGGTGGAATCGGCCCTGGAATACCTGCGTATCTGCCGGAGGGAAAATTTCAACCAGGTGGTGGTTTCCCTGAAGTCAAGCAATACACGCATCATGGTTTATTCAAACCGCTTGATGAAAAGGCGAATGCAGGAGGAGAACCTGGTCTACCCCCTTCACCTGGGAGTCACCGAGGCCGGGGAAGGAGAAGACGGCCGCATTCGTTCGGCAGCCGGCATCGGAACCCTGTTGAGAGAGGGAATGGGTGATACCATCCGGGTATCCCTCACCGAGGAACCTGAATTTGAGATCCCCGTGGCAAAACAGATACTGGAAGTTACTGCCGGAAACCCCGAGGTTCCTGCAGTCTCCCAGGTGACCTCGTATGAGAGGCGGCCCTCGCAGAGGCAGGGGTTGATTGGGGGGGGACAGCCACCCGTGGTGATTGCGCGGATCGACAGAAACGCCCAGGGCGCATCCGGCCCCGTTGGCCATCCGGCGGAAACGGACCGGATCACTGATCATGGGGCCGGACTGCAGGAAACCAGTCCCGAACCGGATCTTTATTTTGTGCCGGACCACGAACTTGTTGGCGATCTGCCATCCGGGGGGAAATATATATTGAATGCAGAAGCCTGGATGCTGGATGATTATCCCGAGGAGAACGTTTACCCCCTGTTTGACCTGCCGGGTTTTCTTTCCAGGCAAAAAACTTCCGCCGTTCTTAACTTCATTCTGCTCAGGCCGGAGGAAGTACCCCGGGCCATAAATTCATTAAGGGAACCGGACATCCCCTGTTGCCTGATTTTTATGCACGATTCCGGTCCCTCCGGCAGGCAGGCATTCCTGGAACTTGCCGAAAACAGGGAATTGCCCCATCCCCTGCTGATACAGGCGGCGTACAGGGAAAAGGAGGCAGAGATGTTCCAGATCAGGGCCTCCGCTGAACTGGCCGCTTATTTTATTGACGGGTATGCCGATGGGATCTGGCTCGACAATCCCTTTGCGGATAAGGCCCTTCCCCCGGCAACGGCATTTAAAATCCTGCAGGCAGGCAGGGCTCGCATGAGCCAGACCGAATACATCGCCTGCCCGTCCTGCGGCAGGACCCTTTTTCATATTCAGGATACCCTTGCCGAAGTTAAAAAAGCCACTTCCCACCTTAAACATCTGAAGATCGCCGTCATGGGATGCATCGTGAACGGTCCGGGCGAAATGGCCGATGCGGATTATGGTTACGTGGGATCGGGGAAAGGCAAAATCTCCCTTTACCGGCAAAGGCAGATGGTGAAAAAAAACATCCGGGAGGAAGATGCGGTGAAAGAACTGGTGAATTTGATCAGGGAATCTGGCGACTGGCATGATTGATACGCGGAACATACGGAATATTATCCTGGACCTCGGCGGAGTAATACTCGAGCTGGATGTGGACAGGACCATCCGGGCATTCCACGCGCTTGGATTTCCGCCCCTGCAGAGCGCCGACATCATATTATCGAAGTATCCTTTCTTCCTTGAGTTCGAAGCCGGCAGGATCAACCCCCGGGATTTTATCCGGCGGGTGGCCGGGATATCCGATGACCACGTTACCGATCAGCAGATCCTGGATGCCTGGAATTCCATGATCCTTGGATTCAGGAAGGAAAGCGTGGAATTGCTGCTGAAACTGAGCAAAAAATTCCGCCTGTTTCTTTTAAGCAATACCAACGCCATTCATGCTGTCCAATATAACCGGCAGCTGCATGAGGATCATGGGATCGCAAACCTGGATGAAATCTTTGAAAAGGTTTATTACTCACATGAACTGAAAATGCGGAAACCGGATCCGGATATTTTCCGTCATGTGCTCAGGGACCAAAATCTTTTAGCTTCAGAAAGCCTTTACATCGACGATACCGGCATACATGTTGAAACTGCACGTTCACTGGGGTTCCATGCCTATCACCTGGTTCCCCCCGAGCGGATAACGGACATCCTATGAACGTCGGCGGGAAACCATACCAGAGTATCTGGCCGGATCCTGCGAACCCGGAACGGATCAAAATTGTCAATCAAAACCTGCTGCCCTTTGAGTTCAGGATTGATGAGATCCGCTCATCGCAGCAAGCCCTGGATGCCATCCGGACCATGACGGTCCGCGGCGCCCCCCTGATCGGGGTGACCGGGGCCTTTGGAATTTACCTGGCCAGCCTGGAAGCAAGGAAGCGCAAAGACAGCCTGGCTTACCTGTCCAGCCGTGCCGGCATGCTGCGGTCTGCAAGGCCTACTGCGGTAAACCTGGCCTGGGCCGTGGACAGGGTCATGCAGGCGATCCGGGATGCAGGCGAAATAAATGAAATGATCCGGAGGGCAGGGAAAGAGGCCAATGCGATCATGGAAGAAGAAAAGGAATCCTGTTTCCGCATTGGGCAATCAGGCCTGGAACTTATCCGGGAAATCAGCCGGGAGAAAAAAGGAGCACCGGTGAACATCCTGACCCACTGCAATGCTGGTTGGCTGGCCTGTGTGGACTTCGGGACGGCCACCTCTCCCATTTACCTGGCCCACGACCGGGGCATACCGGTACATGTCTGGGTGGATGAGACCCGGCCCAGGAACCAGGGCGCAAGGCTGACCGCCTGGGAACTCGATCAGCATGGGGTGCCCCATACCATTGTCGTGGATAATGCAGGAGGGCACCTGATGCAGAAAGGCCTGGTTGACATGGTCCTGGTCGGCAGTGACCGGACCACCCGGACAGGGGATGTGGCAAATAAAATCGGCACCTATTTGAAGGCACTGGCGGCGAAGGACAATCATATCCCGTTTTATGTGGCCCTGCCTTCCTCATCGATCGATTTTTCCATTTCCTCGGGCATGGATGAGATACAGATCGAGGAAAGGGATCCGTCCGAGGTCAGGAACATGGAAGGGATCGGCGACGGGGAAGTCCGGATATTGAATGTTATGCCGGGTAATAGCCCGGTTTCCAATTACGGGTTTGATATCACGCCCGCGAAGCTGGTTACCGGCCTGATCACGGAAAGGGGCGTTTGCCCGGCAAGTGAAAAGGGGATCATGAAATTATTCCCGGGAAAATAGCCTATGAGACTGGCCGTCCTATCCGATATACATTCCGACCTGCCCAGCCTGGAAAAAGCATTGAAGGCCATACGAAGTGCAGGCTGTGACCGCATCCTTTGCCTGGGGGACATCGTGGGCTACAGTTATCATTATGCCGATTACCTGGAAGGAAGGGATCCCAATGCCTGCATTGAACTGGTACGTGAAAACTGCGACGACGTGATCTGCGGGAACCATGATCTCCATGCCGTTCTGAAATTACCCTCCAACCACGATCAAATTGGCATGCCTTCCAACTGGTACGACCTTGACCTTGGGGAACGGAGCAGGATATTTGGCAATCGTTTCTGGCTTTACGAAGATGAACTTCAGGACCCAATCAGTGAAAATTCAAAGGCTTACCTTATGCAGCTGCCCGAGACCCTGGTTATTGAAAATGACCGGATGAAAATCCTGGCCACTCATTTCGTCTGGCCCGACCTATGCGGGAGCATGCAGGGATCTCCATCCACCCTGGAGGACTTCCAGGATCATCTTCGCATGATCCGGAAAAACAAATGCCTTGTTGGACTTGCCGGACATGCACATCTCGAAGGATATGCACAGATATCGAAAAAAGCATTTGGCATGAATTATTTCCGAAAGGCATCCTTGCTCCGCCGTCCGCAGTTAATTATTGTACCTGCCATCACCCGCGAAAAAGGCCAGAACGGGTACTTGTTCCTTGACACTAAAAAATTTAATTTTGAAGCTCTTCCCCTAACCTGAATTTCACAAGCGTGCAAATCACAACAAAATTCATCCGGAAATACCTGCTGCCACTTGGAATGGTGATCATCCTGTTTCTGGCAATCGTCTTCCTGGGGATCTATACGGGTCCGGCGCCGGGGACCTGGAGTTTTTACACCCTGGTGCTGGCCATGGTCCTTGCGGCATTGTTCCTGTTCCTGGTGATGCGCCATGTGCTTGCGGATGAGGCCGGGCGCCAGGTGGCAGGCCGGCGTTTTGAAGAAGCCGATGAAAAATACCGGGCACTCCTGGAAACCTCGGCTGACGGAATGCTGATGATCATGGACAGGAAGATCGTACACGCCAACTTTGTATTCATGGCCATGAGCGGGTATACCCTGAAGGAACTTCAGAAAATGAATTTTGAAGAGCTGATACGGGAAAAAGAGCAAACCATACTTTCACTTGAGAAGCTGGACGAGGAACTCGGCGAAACCGGGCGCACCCTGAACATGGAGGCCAGGATATCCTGCAAGAAAGGGGGTATGCGCGATGTGGCCCTTGCTTTCTCAAAGATCGTATGGATGGAAAGGAAGGGGTTTATCGTGATAACCAGGGATATGTCAGGAAGGGAAAGGATCGAACAGGAATCCATGCACCTGAAGCATGAACTGCAATCGTCCATTCTGATGATGAACCTTCCCATTGCTTCGTTTACAAGGGAACCCACAAGCTGCGATATGGATACTTCCATACACGATGCAGCCAAGCTGATGCAGCGCAAAGACCAGGACGTGCTTATCGTAACCAGGGATTCGGGGAACCCGGTCGGCATTGTGACGGATTCGGATTTGAGAAACCGGGTGATCGCAAAGGAACGGGATTACAGGGGACCCGTATTCGAGGTCATGAGTTCACCCCTGGTACGGATCCCGGACCAGTCTCTCCTCTACGAGGGCATCCTGCAGATCAAGAGCCAGGCTGTTTCTCATCTGGTGGTGGAGGACAGGAACGGCAGGATCACGGGGATATTCAGCAACAAAGACCTGCTTGAGGTTCAGCATAATTCCATTTCCTACCTGATCCGGGAAGTAAATGCTGCAGAAACGGTTGAATCGCTTAAAAAGATCCACAACAAGATCCCTGTCCTGGTTAAAATCCTCATGGAAAGCGGTGCCCTCATAATAAATGTGACCTATATGATAAGTACGGTTTCGGATGCCATTACGCAACGCCTGATTGATTTTGCAATTGAGGAGATGGGAGAGCCCCCGGCCCGCTTTGCATTTATGGCACTGGGCAGCGAAGGCCGCAGAGAACAGACACTGGTCACCGATCAGGATAATGCCATCATCATTGAAGACGTTCCCAATGAAAAATTTTCAGAGGTTAGCCGGTACTTCCTTTCTTTCGGTAAAAAGATAAACCTCTGGCTCGATCGCATCGGTTACCAGTATTGCAAGGGGGAGGTTATGGCGGGGAATCCGCAATGGTGCCAGCCCCTTTCCAGATGGAAGAATTATTTTACAAACTGGGTGGGAGAAAAATCTCCGGACGGAATCCTTGGCGTAGCAGTTTTCTTTGATTTCAGGATCGTTTACGGCGAGGAACAATTTGCCAGGGAACTCCGGCAGCATATTAACAGCACGGTAAGGGGGGATGAAAAATTCTTTAACCACCTGGCAAAGGAAGTGGCAGCATACGAAATACCCAGGAATATTTTCAGGAGCCATGGTACGGAGGCGGAGGCGTTCATGCCCGAAACAATCAATGTAAAAAATGCCATATCCCCCCTGACCGGGTTCATCCGGGTGTATGCCCTTCAGAACAAAGTCTCCGAAACCAACAGCATTCAACGCATTGAAAAACTGCGTCGCCTTAATATAATTCCTGCCTCCGACTGCCAGGAGCTGGAAAATATATACTGCCGCCTGATGGAAATCAGGTTCCGTTCACAGGTCAATGCCATACTGGCAAACCGTGCCCCCGACAACATGGTCGGACAGGACGAACTTACCGCCATTGAACAGACCATGATCCGCAAGGCATTTTCCGAAATCACCCGCTTTCAGGAGATGATCATGGACGAATTCGGCACTTGACATATTTTCGAGAAAACCGTACCTTTAACTGACAGCCAAAGTCCCACTGAACATGAAGATCGATATCTCCAAATATCTGACACAGCGCTATCTTGACTCACTGGCAAGGCAGGATTATGAAGGCCCTGTGGTGACCATTTCAAGGGAATTTGGCTGTCCAACCACAAAAATCGCGACCCGCCTGACCACCCGCCTGAACGAAATGAAAAAAACAAAGGCCAAGGATATTCCCTGGCGCTGGATCAATAAAGAAATCCTGTCCGAATCGGCGAGGGCCCTGAACCTTGATCCACAGGAAATTGAATACGTTTTCAAGTTCGAGAAAAAGACTTTCTTCGATGACATCCTGTCCTCCCAGTCCAGAAAGTACTACAAAAGCGACCGCAAAATACGAAGCACGATCGCCCGGGTGATACGGAGCATCGCCTCCGAAGGAAATGCGGTCATCATTGGAAGGGGAGGGGTGGCCATAACCCATGAAATTGAGAAATCCCTTCACATTATGCTTGAAGCCCCTCTTGAATGGCGTGCCCTCAGAACTGCAGAAAAATATTGCATGAGCATGAAGGAAGCTGCAAAATATGCACTGGAGATCGATAAAAAAAGAAAGGAATTCCGGGATTATTTTCATGGCAAGGGAACCGACTATACCCGTTTCGATGTAAAGTACAACTGCATGACCCTGAGTGTGGAGAATATCACCGAAAGCATTATCAGCCTGATGCTGGCCCGGGATTTTATTTAAGACCCCGGCATTTCTATCGTTTTTCCCGGACCCCTCCCTATACATCTTGTTCTAAGAACTTTTTTGTTTATTTTTAAACTATGCAAATCAAGGCAACACAAGTTTTTTTCCTGCTCAGCGCCCTGGTGCTGGTATGCCCCGGCTGTAAACAGGAAACCAAAAAGGAGGAAGAAAAACAACACTCCGTTGATCTTGCGGATTTCAAGGAAACAAGCATCTCGGATTCCCGGTCCATTTCCTATGAGATGACCCTTCCGGTTGAAATGGCAGGCCTTTTTGACCATGTCGGGGCAAATTTTTTCCCCGAATTCCTGAATCCTGCCGACCAGTTCGGAAAATACCACAAACCTGTCAAGATAGCTCTTAACCTGGGCGTATACGGAGTGGATTTGAGTTATGTCAAGATGTTCGGCCAGCACCAGCGATCCGTTGCTTACCTGAATGCCATCCACCGGCTCGCCGGTGAGATAGGCATCCCCAGGGAAATTTACGGAGATGTCCTGGAAAACATGGAATTCTTTGTAACCAACAAGGACAGCCTGTCCAGGGTGGCCATGGACCTGTATAAGTCCACGGATGATTTTCTCCGTGAGGACGGACAGGAAGGGGCAGCCTCACTGGTGGCCATGGGAGGATGGATAGAATCCATGTATATTGCCACCCGCATCTGGGAAATGGATCGCGGAAACCTGGCCCTGCAGGATAAGATCGCGGAACAGAAATATTCCCTGAACAGCCTGATCGCCTTAATGAACAATTACCACTCGGACCTTGACCTGGCCGAATACCTGCTGATGCTGAAGAACCTCCGCCGCACCTACGATAAGTTCCAGCTGTATTACAAGGAGGGGGAGGTAGAAGTTGATACAAGCAGTAAAACCATTTCAGCAGAAGGATACTACATCAACATCACGCCCCGGCAGATGGAAGAGATCTCCGGCAAGATCGAAAACCTGCGCACCCTGATCATTCATTAAAGCGCAGCTTCATATAATTATACCTTTTGTAGCGCATGGCAGGGATCACCATCTCATTGTTCAATAGATCGTAATACTGAAGGGGGATCGGGGTTTTCATCCTCTTTTTGGCCTTTCTGTATACAATACTGCTGGAAAGCTCTCCCGCGGGCCCGATACCAATGATCTTCAGGTTTGCCCTGTCATTGGGATGGAATGCCTTAATGCTTTCTTCAGCGGGCCATTTCCCGTTCTTATTGTCGTCGTTGAATATCAGGTAGGTCTGATTGGAATTCCACGGGGAATGTACGCTGTAGGAGGAATGGTTAAAGGGGGAAGAACGGTCTATGTCCTGGCGCTTCGGGATCACCCTTTTCCAGTTCAGGGTTCCCCCGGGACTAAAACTGGCGGCGATGATGTTCTGGTAAGTATCGTAATGCATGTCAAATTCGTTTTCCGCCAGAAAGACAAGATCTCCGTTGTCCCTTCGTATCAGTTGCCTTGCCATAAAGCTGAACATTTCTTCCGGTTCCTTTTTCTGGACGCCGGCAATCGCTTCTGCCAGGAACCAGGGTTCCATTTCATATAAGCGCTGGTTACGGAATACGGCGTTCTTATTATCCAGTTCAAGGTAAAAGAGCCCGTCCACCATTCCACGAAAATGGGTGGGGGAATAGAACCCTGCACAGCTCAGGTCATGGTCCCCTCCCGGCTCGATCTGGACCCCCCGGATGTAGAGCCCCGGCAATTCAAATGCATAGGAATTGTTGTAGGCTCCCTTTCCGGTGACCGCCACCAGGTGGTAACGGTTCTTGGTTTCGTTCCAGAGGCTGCTCAGTTTCTGGTCGTCCAGAAGGCTCATGATGAATACGTCCCCCTCTTCGCTCACCTTCACGATCGACTCCCTGGGCCTGCGTTCCGGGTAAAGGATCCGCTGGTCCGCTTCCCATTCCAGGGTCATTCCCTCTCCATAAAGCTCAAAATGAAGATCCTGGATGTTCCGGTTCAGAACATCCAGCCTGCTGTAAACCAGCAGTTTGCTTTTCTGCCGGGAGAGGTGTAATCCAAATTCGGCTCCCCATCCGGAAAGATTCCGGACATCCATCAACAGGCGTTCGTCCCCGTTCTGAAGAAGGGTTTCCTTGTCGATGGTTTCAACGTACAGCAGCATCCGCTTGATGCGCTGCTCCGAGGTGAATAGGTAAATGGAATCATGGAAATGGAACAATCCCAGCAGGTTCCGCTGCCTCAAACCGGGATTCAGGTCGATGTATTTCCGGCGCACCGAGCGGAACTTTGTATCCAGGTATTCGACCGCCGGCCTGTAATCGAAAGAATAGGCGTAATAACCGGTCTCATCATGTCCGAAGATAACCGGGACCTGTATATTGTTGGCCATATTCAACTCCGGTCCGATGTACAGATCAATCGGTCCCCCGGCTTGCTGTGCGGAAACCGGGAGTATGAAAAACAGGATGGCAGTATAGATAACAAGCGGTTTCAAACCACAGGAATTTCAAGCAAAAATAATGCCCCTGTTCCTCCCGGACAAAGAAAACCCCGAATCCCTTGAAAATTAATCCCCAAATCCCTATTTTTGCATGCCCTGACACACCCACACCCATGCCTTCACGGGCCCATAGCTCAGCAGGTTAGAGCATCTGACTCATAATCAGGGGGTCGCTGGTTCGAGCCCAGCTGGGCCCACCCTTGATAACCAACCACTTGGAGTAACATCCGACTGGTTGGTTTTTTTGTTGGTATAAACAAATGAATAAACATTGTGTGAGTTAGCTGCATAGATTTTATTTTTTAGACATTACACTATTAATTGCCTGAATAACTGAATTATAGGTGTAAAAATATCAAAACCTGAATTCACGTGTACTTTATGTCCTCAAAATTGTCTTATACATACGCCTAAATAGTATTATTTATGGGTTGATATAATGGTTAGTAGAAGGGTTGGTAGAAGACCGTAGATAAATACCCAAAGATTGAAAAAGGTGTCGAAATTGTTTTATGTCGTATTATGTTGGTATTCCTACCCTTTTAATCAGATCTTCGATTGTAAATAGATTAAATCTCTTATTCTCAGCTCATTTAATTTGTTTCAATTATATTTATATACTATTTTTACTCTGAAATAATTATATATATATAATATTTATGTATTAAATATATTATAAATAGGTAATTAAAATGAGTTATTGGGATAATAAACTAATGAGGGAACAACTGGACAACAAGCTTTCAAAATTAAAAGAATTTACAGTTCAGGGTCTTACGTCTATCGGGTGGATTAAAACCATTCGTGAAGCTTTAAGAATGACCTCCAGTGATCTGGCAACAAAAGTTGGAGTGAATCAATCCCGTATCATTCACATGGAAAAGGCAGAAAGTGAAGGAAATATTAAAATTTCTACCATGGGGAAAATCGCCGATGCTGTTGATATGGATTTTGCATATGGATTTGTACCCCGAACATCACTAAATGAAATGGTCAGGCAACAAGCAAAAAAGATAGCATTACAAAAAATGGAACGACTCGACCATACCATACGCCTTGAAATGCAGGAATTATCCAGGGAAGAAAAAGAAAAGGCGTTGCAAGATATGGTAGATAGAATATTAATTGATGAACCAAAAGATTTTTGGAAAAAATGAAACAAGATGACCTGCCATAAGGGGCTACCCCCCTTGACCCTGATGAAATGGAGGGGCTAAAAATTAAAACCATCACCACTCGGAGTGAACTTAACCGGTGGGAACAACAGAACATAGGAGAGGCCATGGACTGGCTTGATGCCCGAAAAAACAAATCCGATATTCTAAATGAGGGTTTCGTTAAAAGACTTCATGAATAAATGTTCGGTAAAGTATGGGAGTGGGCGGGTAGTTTTCGCAAGACTGATAAGAATATTGGAGTTGATAAATACAGGATTGGCATTGAACTAAAAAATCTCTTGGACGATACCCAATATTGGATTGACAACAAAACCTATAAATCTGATGAAATCGCGATACGTTTTCATCATCGTCTGGTACAAATTCATTATTTTCCGAATGGCAACAGTAGGCATTTCCGCCTTATGACCGATACACTTTTATCAGATATTTTAGATAAAAAGCCCTTTACTTGGGGGAACGGAAATTTATCGGCTGAAGGAGATGTTAGAGATATTTATATAAATGCTTTACGCAGTGCAGATAACCATGATTATAAACCACTAAAGGAATTTATCAGGTCTTGATGGATAAGCTGAGCCCACAGTTGATAACCAGTCACTTGGAGTATGGTATTTCTTCCCGTGATCAGTACTCGCGAATGATCTGAATAAGACTTGTCCGCCTTTTGAAATTGGCACGGATCTCCTCGGCAATTCGCCGGGACCGCTCGAGATTGATCCGCTTCATAAGGTCCAGCGATTCGGCAATTCTTTCATAATGGTTTTTACCTGTATGATTCAGATCCTCTTCTATCCTGTCTTTTAGAAATTTCTCGGTTTCCGCCGGGAAATGCTTCCGGTTCTTTTTGAAAAAAGCAAAAGCCACTTCGTCATAAAAGAGATCTGGTTCCTGTAGCAGTGCCAGGGCATCTTTCATCCTGCTTTCCTCTTCATAGAAGGTTAACAGCTCCTCTGGATTTCGTTGCTTGACCATCTCTTCACACCTTTCTCCCACTATGCCTTTCAGAGTCTTGATCTTATGGAGGATAGATGCCTGAGGGCACTTCCCGGCAGCCTCTTCAGATACCTCATCCATATTCAGGTTCAGCTTATGAGCCGCCTCAAGATAGGTCGTGGCCACCTGGAAGTCTCCCAGGTGATTCATACCGTCAGTATCTCCTTTGATCAGGTCGAGGATTTCCCGGAAGCGGTCCTGCTCATACAACAGCCGGCACAGCGTGATGAAATGCTCCTGTTTTGTTTTACTTATGATCCGGAGCATCGCTTCCCGCTCGTTCGTATCAAGTTCAGGCTCCAGAAACTGATAAAAGCGGGAAACCATCGATACAGGCAGGGCGGCTTCCCTGGTTACAAAAGATTTCAGGTCTGCTTTCTCCGATTCTAAGAAGAAGCGGTGGTAAGATTCTTCTATGGCGAAGAAAGTGTCGTATGACATTTCATTCAGCGCCTGGTCCAGTTGCCCAAGGTAAGCTGTTTTTGCCTCAAACGGAAGTTGCTTTACATAGGCAATCACATATTCGCAGAAAGCCTCAGATTCGAAGTAGTCATCCTGGTAATAGTGATCCAGATACAGGTATCCTTCATTGAATGCATCCTCTATTTTTCGTACGATAAGGAGGATCAGTTCGCCTATTTCAACGGCTATGCGGGACTCAAGTCCTTTCAGCTTGTTCATTTGTGACATCAGTGCCTTTTCCATGCCCTCCGGATCGTACAGCAGTTCGTCATCCTCGAAGAATTTCCTGATTTTCTTTTCAGTTTTTCTGAAGATAGCTTCAGCGTCTGGTTCAGGCACCTGCAGGTTTTGGACCTCCGTGATAAAATTTTGGGGAGCGAACTTCATCACAAGTTGGATCAGATCCCCTTTGGAGCGTGATTTTAGGTATTTCTCCAAGAAATCGAACGATTCAATCGTGGTGGGGCCGGAGACAGAAAAGGTATTAATACCTTCTATTCCTTCATGGATCAGTAACATCAACGCTGCAACTGTATGTTTGCATACACCATTGTACAGACAGTCACAGGTGCTGTATATACCGCCCTCTTTCTGGTAAAACTCGATCCGGTATTCCATGGATCCCATAACTGTGGCAACAACGGTGTTGTTACCTTTGTTGTGTAACAATTCTTCTACCATACCTTCCTCGTAGTACTCCAGTCCCCTCCGGAATATTTTGTAATCACAGCAGTCCCGCACTTCCTCCTCAGAAATGCCGGCAAGGCATTCAATGACCAACTCCGAAGTAGCGTCAAAGAGGTATTCTCCGTATGTATATTCCATGTAGATTAAGGAATATGCTATATGCCCATCTGAAGAATGACCTACCTGGTAGACTGATTATATCTTTGCCGGACATATTCTTTAAAAAACAAGACTTTTTTTGTTTCGGCCGGATCAAATACCAGTTTTTCAAAATCATGTGATTTTTTCCCGAAGTCAGTTGTTTCACAGGATTCAAGAATCCTTTCATATAATTGGGCGTAATTGGTGATCCCGAATTTCGATTCCAGGTACCCGAAATCAGGACCTGTAATACCTGAAAGGAATATAAAATCATAGTAATCCCTGCCTTTCCCTCTTTCCAATACTGCTCCTGTTTTCATAGATAGGAGAATATCCGAGGAAGGGGCAAAGATCTGGGTGAAGACATTGAATTTCTGAATAATGGGTTTAATTGGTTGGTATTTATAGTTATGTGATTCACATTCGATTTTGATCAGAAGTTTTTTCTCCTGGTGGCCTGTCAGTCCCAATTCAAACAGTAAGCCGGGGAAAACAATGTTCCGCCTGAACGCTGTAATTTTGAGATCCTTTTCCTTGTCTTCGGCTTCAACATTAATTCCTTCTTGTCTAAGCCTAACAATAACCTTGTCAGTGAGACTTATGAATTCTTCTCTGGACAGCCGGAAACAATCAAAGTCGAGATCCTCACTGAAACGTTGGATATGATGCAGGATCCTGAGACTGGTACCACCGATAAAACTCAGCTTAGAAGCATATTCGCCGGAAAAAATAATATACAGCATTCGGTAGTGAAAATATTCCTTTAACATGTATTCGAAGTGGGAGGGATTTCTTCGAAGACTATCTGCAAAGAAGGATTTTATTTCATCCAAGTTAATCATACACCGTAGGTTTTGATCATTAGTCGAATCCTGCGCTCCAGGGCCTTACTTTTATACCTTTCAAGATACTGGTAAAACTCTTTATTAATGCTCTTTGCCAGTTCATTATCGTTCAACCTCAAATCTTCCATATCTTTTTCCGAGTCATAGAAGTTATTGATATAAAAGAAATCGAGAATAGCTTTCTGCGGAGTGGCCACCATTATTTTTCTACTTTTTTCTTTCCTTGAGGTGTCCACGTTTTCCAGTATATAGCCAAAACCAAAAAGCTCAGGCTTGATCCGGTGATAATCGAAATTCCCTATTGGAGTGGAGAATTTGTTGGTTTTCCGGGTAGAAACCGAGGTGGTAGAAACGATCATTTCAGGGATCAAATTATACCAGGAAAGAGCAGTATGCAAACTGATATAGGAAGGGGCATAGATCAGGTTGGCTGCCAGCCATTCAGTATTCTCGTGGCTTTCTGCATCGTTGAATGCATACCATCGATTTCTCAGCCTAAGTATATACCCTTTCTTCTGCCAGCGTACAAGGTTCATCGGATTCATAGCTGGAAATTGTTTCTCTACGTCGGCTATAGAGAATACCCGAAAAGGCCCCATCTTTGCCTCGAATTCAAACCACATATAATTCTGTTTTTATACAAAAATATATAATTATAGGAATATAGCAAGTTCTTTGATTCATAATCAGGGGGTCGCTTGTTCGAATCCAGTTGGGCCCACCCTTGATAACCAACCACTTGGAATAACATCTGACTGGTTGGTTTTTTTGTTGGGATACATATTGATCCATTCAATTGAGTTTGGTACTGATGTGATTATGCAGTAAATTTGACTTATTATCAGAAATAGTCAAACTCAATGTCGGAGTTAGATGTAAAGGAACAGATCATTGAATCTGCTACCAAATACTTCTCCCGGTATGGTTTTCATAAAACCACCATGGATGAGATTGCCAAAAATATCCACAAGGCAAAAGGTGTACTCTATTACTATTTCAAAAGCAAGGAAGAACTGTTTAACGAAGTATTGAAACAGGAACTGGATAAGTTAAAAGCAGCATTACTGAAGATCGTTCAGAGCAATAACAACTCCCTGACCATTCTCACCGACTACATGCTTACCCGTTTTAAGCTTTTAAATACGGCGGTTAATTATCATGAAACACTAAAGGCTGATTTTTTTGAAAAATACCATTTTGTGAAGAATGTAAGAGATGATTTTGAAAGGTTCGAACAAACTCAAATTACGGCTATTATTGAAAAAGGGAATGAAGAAGGTTACCTGAATGTCAAGAATATTGGTCCCACCGTCGATGTGGCCATGATGATCATTAAAAGCATAGAGATCCCTTTGTTTCTTCAGGATAAATACCAAGCATACGAAAATACACTTCATGAGCTGATTAATATGATAACAAATAGCCTGAAGGTTCACAACAAATCTTAATTATATTTTTTTAACAAAAAATTGACCGTAAAACATAATTGGTCGAATCATATAATTGCTATATTTGCGTTGACTATAAAACCGGAACAGTCAATAAGTGGGAAATGGATAAATTAGCAGGAAGCATCATCAGGTTCAAATGGTTAATCATTGGATGTGTTTTAGGGTTAACACTATTCTTCGGTTATCAGATCCAGAATATTAAGATCAATTCCGACATCCTGAGCACACTGCCTGATGATGATCCAACCGGGCACTTATACAAGAGCATAGGTGCTCAGTTCGGAGGAAATGACATCGGTATGATTGTCCTGGAAACAGACGACATATTTAAAACAGATGTATTGCAGCATGTAAAGCTGATCACAGACAGCCTTAGAATTACTGCCGGTGTTTCAACGGTTACAAGCATAACCAATGTACTGGATATAAAAAGCTCTGAATGGGGAATTGAAATCGGGAATCTTGTAAATGAGTACGATTTGCCTGATGATCAAGCCGAATTAGATAGTCTGAGGAACTACGTGGATTCCAAAGACATGTATAAAGGGACGATTGTGTCTAAGGATGGAACAGCTACTGTAATTTTATTTACACTGTTGCCAGATGTTGACAGGCAGGAGATTGCTTCCGAAATCAAGGCCATTATCCAGAAATTAAACCTTCCCGAAACTATTTATTATGGTGGAATACCTTTCATGGTAACCGATATTACAGCATTGCTCACGTCAGATATGGTATACCTCATACCCATCGTATTTGTCATAATTGCTCTGATTTTGTTAATCAGTTTCAGATCCTTTCGTGGGGTGCTGTTACCATTGCTTACTGCGGGGATTACTGTAATCTGGACACTTGGTATCATGGCATTGGCAGGCATTGAGATTACGATCATCACGAACTTTATGCCTGTCGTACTGATCTCTGTGGGCAGCGCCTATACCATTCATATGCTGAATAGTATAGATCTGAATATCAATGGCGACAGAAAGCGGGCTTTGCTTAAGGCAATGGTTTCTACCACGATCCCCGTTATCCTGGCAGCAGTGACTACTGCAATAGGATTTATCGCCTTCGTTTTTGGAGCATACCTAACCATGATCAGGGAATTCGGCATTTGCAGTGCCATTGGTATATTGATAGCACTGTTGTTGTCTATATTTTTCGTCCCTGCAATTATTTCAGCACTATCCATGCATGGCAAGAAACGTGAACCTAAAAAAGTTGAAAGGGATAGTTTTTTGACCCGTTTCCTGATACAACCCATCATAAATATTCTTCTTGAGCATCCAAAATATGTCATTACAACCTGGGGTATTGTTTTCCTGATTAGCATAGGTGGTATATTCCTTATAAAGACAAGTGTAAATATCACCGATTATTTTAAGGAAGATAATCCCACGCGAGTGGCAGAAAATATAATGCAAAAAAAATTCGGTGGATCATTACCAGTATTTGTTGAGTTTGAAGGAGATATCCAGGAACCGGAAGTATTAAAAATGATGATCAGAACCGAAGAATTCATGAGGATGGATCCGAGTATTTCTTCAGCACAATCAGTGGCAGATCTGGTGGAGCAAATGAATGATGCAATGGGTGAGGGAATAAGAATTCCTGATGACAAGGCAAAAGTTGAACAATTATGGTTTCTTCTTGATGGACAGGATATTATGGACCAGCTTGTCTCAGATGACCTGGATAAAGGAATCATTCAATCCAAATATGCTACAATCAAGACCAAAGAGATTGGGGCGTTCACTGACAAAATGAATCAATTCATTGAAGACAACCAGAGCGATGTCTGTAAAATAAACTTTACCGGTATACCCCCTATATACGTTAAACTTAATGACAGCCTTGTCAAAAGCCAGTACAGCAGCCTGATCATTGCAATCATCATGGTCCTGTTATTCATAGGAATTATTATGCGTTCCATAATAAATGGCATCCATTCAACGATCCCCATCATAGCCACAATTCTATTATTGCTTGGTTTTATGGGCTTTATGGGAATTGCACTCGACATAGCCACAGTACTTGTAGGAAGTATTTCCCTGGGTATAGGTATCGATTATTCCATCCATATCATTACCGGATTCAATGCCCATTTGAATCATCATGGAAGTGCTGAGAAAGCGATTAAAGAGACACTCCTGACAAAGGGGAAAGCGGTTATTATTAATGTAGCTTCTGTTGCCGCCGGTTTCCTTGTGCTTTTGTTCGCACAAATATTACCAATAAAGAATTTCGGTTTATTGATCGCAATAAGTATGATAAGTTCCGGCCTGGGTGCATTGACACTATTGCCCGCAATATTGCTAATGGCCTATCGTAAACGCTCTTCATCAATTAAATAACTATAAAAGCATTTTAACATATGAAAGCAACAATCCAAACAACAATCTTTCTTCTGGCTCTATTAGCGGGAAGTGCATTAACTACACATGCGCAGGATGCCAATACCCTCTTAAAAAATATGGATGAGGTATTGTATGCGCCGCAAGACATGACAGGCACCAACACCATTATTTTAATTGATAAGAATGGGAAGCAGGAAATCCGTGAAGCAAATGTAAAACAAAAAGGTACTGACAAACGGATTATGCGGTTTACCTCACCTGCTTCGCAGGCCGGAATCGCTGTGCTGGCATTGCCGGATGATATCATGTATATGTATTTGCCGGCATTTGGCAAGGAACGGCGTATTTCGTCCAGTGTTAAGAATCAGAATTTTGCCGGCACCGATTTTTCTTACGATGATATGGAGCCAAAACCTTACACGGATAAATATACTCCTGAACTGGTCAAAACGGAAGCAACCACATATGTATTGGAACTCACCCCAAAGGGAAGATCCGATTACTCTAAAATTGTTGTATACATCAACAAATCCAATTATTACCCGGAACATATGCAATATTATGACAGGGGTAATACAAAGATCAAAGAGGCTGCATACAAATTCAAAAAAGCAGGCGACTACTGGAATCCTACTGAAATTGAAATGAAGGATCTAAAAAAAAATCATGTAACCAAAATGCAGATGTCGAATGTAGAATACGACACCGGCCTGACCGATGATGAATTTACGGTCAGGAAACTAAAACAATAACGGGCTTAAAAAGTCAGCTTTTGATGACTTTAAGTTTGTTGTGGAGAAAGATCAAAAACAAAAGGTAACAGTGAAGATTCGTTATATGTGATTCGTCAATGAACGAAATAACAATTGGTTATGAATCGATAAGCCCCCGACATCTGACTTTAAAAACTATTTGAATATGAAAAGGTTCAACATTATATTATTTATTATACCGATTTTCGGTGGACTTGCTTCCGCACAGGACAATCCATTAAAGCATTCAGGAGAATTGATGACGGATCAACGGTTTCTGTTTCAGGAGACGAATCCGTGGGCCTGGAACGAAAATCGACTTACGCTCAGGTTAGATAAAAGTATCACTGGCAATTCGAAGTTTTATAGTGAAGTCTGGCTTCGAAACATTGGATTGCCAGCAATTACCTCATCAAGCGATCTGTATAACAAAGGAATCATCGATCCCTATAACCTGGAGATCAGGGAAGCCTATGTCAAACTGAACGGATTTCTGACAAAAAACCTGGATGTAACCATCGGGCGCCAGCGCATTGCCTGGGGAACCGCCGATGTGATCAATCCGACCGATAACCTCAATCCATATGACATGGAAGACATTCTGGATTTTGGTCGTCATCGCGGGTCTGATGCCCTGAGTCTGCAGTATTATCTCAATAATAATTTTTCACTGCAGGCTGTATTCATTCCATTCTTTCAACCGGCCAATTTACCGGTGGGCATTTTTGCCGGATCATTAAGTTCATCAATGGAAATACCACCGGGCATGGTCCTGCAGGGTTACTCCGACACCATCCTTATGCCCAAATATAATTTTGGCGAAAGCGCAAATGCAGGATTCAGATTTAAAGGTTTTGCGGGTGGGGTTGACTTTTCAATGAGTTATGTATGGGGCCGGGATGGATTGCCATACAATACAGGAAATACAATTATTCCTGTAGATCTCCAGGGAGAAGTAGATGTGAATGCCCAATTATCCTACGGAAGAAATCATATCATTGGCGCAGACCTGGCCACAAGTATTGCAGGGATTGGTTTCTGGGCAGAGGCTGCTGCATTCATCCCGGAAGAAGATATTATCATGTCCAATGACCTCTCTGCATTCTATCCTTTATCACCTGATCCTGTAATCATAGATACAATCATCCTGGAAGCAAAACCCTATATAAAATTTGTAGTAGGCGGAGACTATTTCTTTTCCGACGGATCCTATCTGAATTTACAATACATACACGGGTTTATTCACGAAAAGGGAAATGATGCATTGAACGATTATTTCTTTTTGAGATATGATAAAAGTTTCTTCAATAATAAACTTAAAATTTCACCCTTAAGCGGAGCGCTCATTGTTACCGACTGGACAGATATCAAAAATAATTATGCGCTGGCTTATATGCCGGAAATAATCTATAAAGCGACCGTCAATACTGAGATTTCACTCTCTTCTGTATTCTTTGAGGGTAAAGGCGATAACTTATTCGCCAACATGAAGGAATACGATATGTTTATGTTTAAGCTTAAGTATATCTTTTAAGCTAGAAAAATGACAAGTATTTTTACATTATTGTGTTTTGCAGTACGAAGTAAAACAATAGGAACCTTGCTCATACAATACTGAAGAAATAATCTTCCAATATAACCGGCCGAGTATCGGGGCAGCTGACAGCAGGAGAATAATGTTTGCTAATTATTCCTGGCTCTTCTGAATATTTTATTCTCGAATTTTTCAAGAAGAAATGGCAGGAAGCCAAGGAAGATAAGAAATACCATCGAAGTAAACTCTTTTTACCTCGCGCAGATCCATATTGAAAGTGAAGCCCAAATCAAAGCAAGCAACAAATGAGGCAGTAATCTGTATTTGCCGGGAAGCTGGGATGATGTTGTATACGTGGGTTCTTCTTTTGAACCATTAATTTCCCCTGATTCATTATTTGTCAGGGCTTCTTCAATTTCTTCTGATGAAAGATCATTTAATTTTGGGTAACTAATCAGTCAGCCTAATTTAGCGATAAGATTCAA
>CAZVLG010000464.1:0-4339 GCA_964627835.1 uncultured Bacteroides sp. | reverse complement strand
AGAGCTTGAATATCTTTTCAAACTGGCGGATGAAGCGAATACCCTGCTTCAACTGAGAGAATCCTTCCTTTTCAATCCGGTTATCAGGGCAGCAGAAACGTTTGTGCGTGCCCCGGCTTTTATTGACTACCAGATCGGGATTTCCTCCGAGGCTCCCTCTGAGAAGCTTCCGGACCTGATCATGCATTCGGTTTTGCAGTGTATGGATGCCATATTCCACCTGAATCCCGGACGGGTATCCAAGTACGATACGGTTTTCTCCCCTGATCTTTTTGGTTTTCCCGGAGTGATCCATGCACGGATCGAGTTCGATAATGGCTGCATCGCAAACATTACCTGTAACGGCTACGCTGAGCAGGACAAATCGGTCTGCTATATCTATCAGGAAAACAGGCATGCCATCCTTAATTTCCTGAACAATCGACTTGTAATAAAAGATAAAACCGATGAAAAGGAAAAACCCAGATCCATCAACGTCCCTGTGAAAACAACGGACCCATTCATCGAAGAAATTGTCCACTTCACCGGGACGATCCTTAATAAAGGCTATCACCTGGCTTCACCGGACAGGTACCTGCATTCATTCATACTTGCCAGAAAGATGATTGAGAACCTCCCTATCCATGAACTCCATCTCTGATTCTCCCCTGTAAAAAAAGCGTTTAACCGCACAATTTTTCTCTCCTTTTTAAGTTAATAATTTGGTCGCGGACCATTAACCCTAATGATAACTAACTCGCTAGTCTCACTTCCTTGTGAATAAGAGGACCCTGGTTATACTGTATGTCCTGTTTGATTTCCTGTCTGCAGCACTGAGCTGGGCTGTATTCTATATCTATCGTAAAATCCAGGTTGAACCGGAAGTATTCGGCTACGAAATTCCGCTTGAACTTGGCCCAAGGTTCTATATCGGCATCCTGGTAATACCATTGTTCTGGCTGACTCTTTATTATCTTTCCGGATCCTACCACGATGTCCTTCGAAAATCAAGGTTGAGGGATCTCGGGCAAACCATTATTATTGTCCTGGCCGGCGTTGTCATACTTTTCTTCGCCCTGATCCTGGACGACGTCATCGTATCCTACAAGGACTATTACTCATCCTTCTTTATCCTGACCTGCCTCCAATTCGTCTTTACCTATGTGCCAAGGGTAACCCTTACGACCATCGTCACAAAGCGGGTGCATCGCAATATCATCGGTTTCAACACCCTGATGATCGGCAGCAATGGGAGGGCCATGGAGTTATTCAAGGAATTCGAGGAGAGGCATAATTCAACCGGCAACCGCATCGTAGGTTTCCTGAACGGGAATTCAAAAAGCGAATACCAGCTAAAGGGCAAATTAAGGCACCTGGGCTCGGTTTCAGATGTTAAGCGTGTAGTGAAGGAACACCAGATTGAGGAGGTTATCATTACCCTTGACACGGCAGAACACAAGGCCATCTCCGAGATTATAAATACCCTGAGCGGTACGGATGTTGTCATTAAAGCCAGCCCCGATATCCATGATATCCTGGCGGGTAAAGTCAAGGTCCATACCATTTTCGGATTGCCCCTTATCCAGATCACCCACAGCCTGATGCCGGTATGGCAGGAAAACCTGAAAAGGGTACTGGATGTGGCTGTGTCCATCATTGCACTTGTCCTGCTTTCTCCGCTGATCATCTTCCTGATGATCGGAGTAAAACTGAGCGGCAGGGGACCCATACTCCTGAAACAGGAAAGGATCGGAAGGTATGGAAGGCCGTTCACCCTTTACAAATTCAGGTCCATGGTCGCCGATGCCGAAAAGAACGGCCCGGAATTAAGCCGGAAGAATGACGACAGGGTGACCAATTTCGGGAAATTTATGCGACAGCGGAAACTGGACGAGATCCCAAACTTCATCAACGTAATCAAGGGGGAGATGTCGCTGGTTGGGCCAAGGCCCGAACGGCAGCATTATATTAACCAGATCATAAAGAAGGCACCCCATTACATTCATCTTCACAAGGTAAAACCGGGGATCACCTCATGGGGTCAGGTCAAGTACGGATATGCAGCTACCGTGGATGAAATGATCAGGCGGCTGAAATATGATCTGCTGTATATTGAGAATATGTCCCTCTTCGTGGATTTCCAGATCCTGATCATCACCATCATGACCATTTTCAGGAAGGAACACATTTAGAGTCTGCCACAAGAGATTCAACCAGGATTTTCAGAATTGAACGGACCAGCAGCACTCAGTCCCCTCCAGATCCTTATGATTTAAAGAATACTTCCTTCAGCGGAATGTATTCTGGTCCCCCGGCCCCCAGGATGCTCTCATAGTAGATCACCTCCTTCAGAAGGCTTGACTGGTATTCAAAATCCCGGTATTCCCTTATCAGATCCCCCAGCAATTCACGGTCCTTTAAGAACTTAATCCTGGCCAGTGTAAGGTGGGGCCGGAAACTCCGGTCTTCCGGTGGCACTCCGATGAAATCCAATTCCCGGTCAATCGCTTCCTTCACATCCGGCAGGATCTTGCCGGGATCCATGCCTATCCAGAGCACCCTTGGATCACGCAGGTTGCGGAAGAGTCCAAGTCCCCTGAAAACCACCTCTGGAGATGCGAAACCTGGAACCGCCTTTTCAAGCGCCTCCCCCGTTTTGATGACCCGGCCGGGATCCGTGTCACCAAGAAATCGAAGGGTGATATGCAGGCTGCCCGGATCTACCCATTTGATCTTTTCCTTTTGCAGTTCCTGCTTCAGGTGCAGCAGGCACGATGACATTTCATCGCCGGGGTAGATCCGGATGGCTATGAATGTTCTTTGCATGAAAATAAAAAATGAATAATTTTACTATATAACTCCTGTGGACTTTCAAGGACCGATCCCGGAAAGTACATGAAGATTATTCATGATTCAATACCAATCCATATAAAACCTGAAAGTTATGCAAAAAATTGCTGTAGTTTTATCAGGAAACGGAGTGTTTGATGGCGCAGAAATTCATGAAGCCACCCTCACCCTTTATGCCATTGCCAGGCAGGGAGCTGTGTACGAAATCTTTGCTCCCGACATACCCCAGCATCATGTGATCAATCACATTACCGGGGAAGAGATGGACGAAACCAGGAACGTACTGGTAGAATCGGCCCGAATTGCCAGGGGCAAGATCCGGGCCCTCAGTGAGTTTTCTGCCAGGGATTTCGATGCCCTCATCCTTCCCGGGGGATTCGGAGCAGCCAAGAACCTCTCAACCTTTGCTTTCGACGGGGCTGCATGCAGGGTGAACCCGGATGTTGAAAAAGCCGTGAAGGAGATGGCTTCCATGGGCAAACCAATTGGTGCACTGTGCATTTCACCGGTCATCCTGGCCAGGATCCTGGGCGATGTGGAGCTGACGATCGGGCAGGATGCCGGAACTGCCGAAGCCATCGAGAAAATGGGCGCCACCCATACCAGGACATCCCACGGTGAAGTGGTTGTCGACAAAAAATATAAAGTGGTAACCACCCCGTGCTACATGCTGGATGCTCGAATAGACCAGATCGGGGAGGGTGCGGAAAACGTGGTCAAGGCAATCTTGGGGCTGATATAGAGGATTGCTGCATTCGGTTATTATTGGTTCCCGGACAGCTGTTGCTGGATCCGGGGGTTTTCAGGGCAGGTTTTGAAGTTTTGCGATGTCGGGGCAGGTTTTGAAGTTTTGCGATGTCGGGACAGCAAATCCGATTTTGTTTGTATGTCCCCTCAAAGCTGCCCGTTCTCGATCAGAATGACGATCTCTTCGATCAGGCGGTCTTCTCCCTTTGCATCATACTCCGATTTAAGGTTGGAGCCAAAGAGCCTCGCAAGAGTCTGCCAGAACGCTGCTGAAAGGTTCCCGCGCAATTCTTTGACAAGTTCATAGGAGGTATCGCCGGTTTCCCTGTCTACCAGCTTGATGAGTACCCTTCCCTGGGTTACGGTGAGTCGCTTCAAGTCCTCCTTATAATCGTCCAGAAGTTCCTGCTCAACCTGTTTGATATATTCCCTCTGTTCCTTCTCGGTTTTCAGGGTCCCTATGTTCCTTTCCACCTCGTCAAGCTTTTCACCGGCCAGTTTTGCCCAGGGGTAGGCTTTTTTAATGTTGTATATCATGCGGGTATATCGCCTGTATTCACGATTGTTCTTGAATTTTTTTTTGGGAAAAATATAAACCTCATCGAGTTCGGCAACCCATATGGTATCCCCGTCGATAATAACTGCCCGGGCAACGTATATATCACCGGTCATTGGAATGCTGTCCTCCTGGACAATGCCGGAGATATCCCTTTCAGCCATCCGTCCGGAGGATGCCTCCGCCCCGGTGAAAGATGCCACTAAC
>CAZVLG010000463.1:0-25148 GCA_964627835.1 uncultured Bacteroides sp. | reverse complement strand
TACATCCTTTCCGTTTGAATTGTATATCCTGTAAGCAGGTTTATCGGCCGTAAATGAGAGCAGCAACAAGCCCGTAGCAAGTATGGTGAATTGTTTTTTCATGGGGACAAATATAAATAAAACTCCATACTCAAAGATTTTCATATATTTGATTTACTAATCCTAAAACACTTACCATGGAAATCACCAGGACATTTGATCTGCTTGATCAGTACCGTGAAAAATTCAAGATGGATGATGCCCTTGCCGGAAAGGAGCAGGGTGTTTGGGTCCGTCATTCATCAGAACAATTCATTGAAAAATCACATCTGACCGGTTACGGCCTGATGGAACTCGGACTGAAGAAGGGAGAAATGGTCGCCACAATTTCCAATAACAGGCCGGAATGGAACTTTATTGATATGGGTTGTGCCATGGCCGGAGTCATCATGGTTCCGATCTATCCTACCGTAAGCCTTGAAGAATACCAGTACATACTGGATGATTGCAAACCAAAACTCATCATTGTTTCGGATAAAGCTCTTTATGATAAGATAAAACCCCTTGCCGATGAGAGGAATGTTTTGGAAGTCTATGCCATTAATGAGGTGGAAGGGGCAAAACAATACAGCGAGATCCTGGACCTGGGGGAAAAATCCAAAGGAAAACATAAGGATGAACTTGAAAAAATCAAAGCCTCCATCAAGCCTGATGAAATGGTTACCATGCTCTATACCTCCGGAACCACAGGCTTCCCCAAAGGAGTGATGATTACACATCATAACCTGGTTAGCAATTTCCTGGCAACAGCCACGGTTATTGAAATCAATTTTGGCGAAAAAACCCTTGCCTTCCTTCCCCTCTGCCATATTTACCAGCGAATGGTAACCTATTATTTTATGAACAAGGGAGTTGCGATCTATTATGCAGAGAATATGGGCACCATCGCGGATAATTTAAAGGAGATCAAACCTGAGATCATACTTTCGGTACCACGTCTGCTGGAAAGGACTTATGATGTAATCCTTGGCAAGGGCAAGGATTTGAAAGGCATAAAGAAATCACTGTTTTTCTGGGCAGTGAAACTGGGGCATAAATTTGAACTGAACCGGGCCAAGGGCTGGTGGTATCATTTTAAACTCGGAATAGCAGATAAGCTGATTTTCAGTAAATGGAGGGAAGCCCTGGGTGGAAACCTGAGGATCATCGTCTCCGGGTCCGCCCCCCTTCAGGCCAGGCTGGCAAGGATCTTTACCGCTGCAGGCATCACCGTGCTTGAAGGTTATGGCCTGACTGAAACGTCTCCTGTGATTGCAGTCAACAATCAGATAAAGAACCAGATCAAATTTGGTACGGTTGGACCTGTCATTGACGAAGTGGAGGTGAAGATCGCCGAAGACGGGGAAATACTCTGCAAGGGACCCAATGTGATGCTGGGGTACTACAACCAGCCCGAGCTTACAAAAGGGGTAATGGATGAGGATGGCTGGTTCCATACCGGCGATATCGGCACATTCGAAGATGGCATCTACCTGAAGATTACCGATCGTAAAAAGGAAATATTCAAGCTTTCAAGCGGTAAATACATAGCCCCGCAGGTCATCGAGAACAAACTCAAGGAATCATTTTTCATCGAGCAGGCCATGGTTGTCGGCGAACATGAAAAATTCGCATCCGCATTGATCTCTCCGAACTTCACCTTCCTGCACGAGTGGGCTTCGGAGCATAATATCAAATTCACTGACAACCAGGACCTCGTCCAGATGAAGGAAGTGAACGACCGTTACCAGCAGGAGGTGAACGAATTCAATAAATCACTCGGTGAACATGAAAAGATCAAGCGGATCCGGCTTGTTCCCGATGAATGGGGCATAGCAACCGGTGAAATGTCGCAGGTCATGAAGCTTAAGCGCCGCGTGCTCTACCAGCGTTACGACAACCTGGTCCTGGAGATCTATGCCGTAAAGGGAGGCAGCGCCGGGACCGGCGAATGATTATCGTTTGCTAATAAAAAGTAATCCCAGGAAGGTTAGCATCCCGTTCAGGATCAGCAGCTCGAAACCAAAGGTATAACCATTGAACCAGGCCGCAGAATTCGAGCTGATCAGGTAACAGAGTATGGGTGAGGCAATGGCCACCAGGGGTACCCAGCGGTCCCTCACCTTATATTTTGTGAAAAGGCCAAAACTGTAGAACCCCAGCAGGGGACCATAGGTATAGCCCGCCACGGTAAAAATGGCGGCGACCACGCTCTGGTCGTTGATCGCCCGGAATACAAGAATTACGACCAGCAAAGCCGCGGATATCCCTACATGCACCGTTTTACGCAGCCGCTGAAGCCGCTGTTCGGGAAGGCGCTGGCCGTTCAGGATATCCACCGTGAACGATGTGGTAAGCGAAGTCAGGGCAGAATCTGCACTGGAATAAGCTGCTGCTACCAGTCCCACCATAAAAAATACTGTCACCATTGGTGGCAGATAGCCCTGGGTAGCGATCAGGGGGAACAGGTCATCCGATCGCTCGGGCAGGGGAATGGAAAGCTGAGCAGCGAAAATATAGAGCAGGGCGCCCAGGGACATGAAAAGCAGGTTCACCGGCACAAGGGAAATGCTCATCCAGTATACGTTCTTCTGTGCATCTTTCAGGTTGCGGCAGGAAAGGTTCTTCTGCATCATGTCCTGGTCCAGTCCCGTCATCACAATGGCTATGAATGCCCCGCTGAGAAATTGCTTGATGAAATGATCGCCGGCTTTCCAGTCCCCAAAGAAGAAAACTTTCGAATAATCGCTGCGGACCACCCTTTGGACCATTCCGGAAAAATTAAGATCGATCGCCCGGCTGATAAGGACAACGCTCATTATTACGGCCACAAGCATGAATAAAGTCTGAAGGGTATCCGTCCAGATAATGGTCCGGATACCGCCACGAAAGGTGTAAAGCCAGATCAGGAGTATGGTGATCACCACGGTGGCCCAGAAAGGAATGTTCCAGTTCCCGAAAATGCTGATCTGCAGTACGCCCGCAACCAGGTAGAGCCTGAATGAGGCCCCGATGATCCGCGAGAGCAGGAAGAAGGAAGCACCGGTCTTATAGGACCAGAAACCGAACCGGCCTTCCAGGTAAGAATAGATCGATGTCAGGTTAAGCCTGTAATAAAGCGGCAGCAGTATCTGCGCAATGACAAAATAACCCAGGAGATATCCCAGGACCATCTGCATATAGGAAAATTGGCTGTCACCCACCCAGCCGGGAACGGAGATAAAGGTAACCCCAGAAAGGGAGGCTCCGATCATTCCGAAGGCCACTACGTACCAGGGGGATTGGCGGTTCCCCAGAAAAAATGCAGCATTGTCCGCATGGCGCCCCGTGACCTGGCTGATCCCGAGGATCAGCGAGAAATAGGCTACAATCACGAACAATACCAGCAATGGCGTCATTACAGGGATATTTACATACGTTTTCTGTAGACAGCAAAAACAAAATCGCTCTTTGCAGCCCTAAGATATTCATCTTCCAGCTCGAACAATTTATGGAGGATTTTTATTGATTCGGGTGTTTCCTCCATGAAATGGTGGGCAATATCCTTCATGGTCAGCATCAGCACATTGCCTCCGTATGGTTTAACCTCAGCCGGAACCAGGTATTTTCCCAGGGTCTCCAGTATCCTGGCCGATTCTCTTGCTTCGGAGGGATCGGCCAGGATCATGCGCAGCATCCCAGGACCACTGACCCTGTTTTTATAAAAACTAAGGTAGTACCTCCGGCGATAGGATTTTGGGATCAGGCTCAGGGCCCTGTTTTTATAAAAACTAAGGCGGCGGCGTACAGCGGGGATCATCCACCAGTTTGACGCATTTGCCGCACTGTCATCAAACGCACTGAGTGTCCTGTGGTGGTTGCTGATCCGGAATTTTGAAGCCAGGAAGCCGAAACCCCGCTGAACACCTTTTGCATAGGTCTCTACAAAATCATCTGTCGTAATAATCCTCATGGGTGAATGGGGAGACGAATCCCGCATACAAATAAAAGAAAAATATTGCCTGATGTAGAATTTGATGCTATTTTTAGGATTCACTTAATGCATCTATATGTCTGCATTCCACAATTATCCATCAAAACTGCTTGAACAGGCGGTCCGTGAATTTGCCAGCCTCCCGGGCATCGGCAACAAGACGGCGCTGCGCCTGGTCCTTCACCTTCTCAAGCAGGATGAGGAAGAAGTACTCAGCTTCGGGAATGCCATGATTGAACTGAAACGGAACATACACCACTGCAAGATCTGTCAGAATATCTCCGATACAAAGACCTGTCAGATCTGTGCAAATCCCAAGCGCGACGGCAATCTCATCTGCGTGGTAGAGAACATCAGGGATGTAATGTCGGTTGAAAACACCAACCAGTATAATGGACTTTACCATGTACTGGGGGGAATCATCTCGCCCATCGACGGAATTGGTCCGGCCGATCTTACCATCGACAGCCTTGAACAACGGATAAAGGCCGGCGGGATTGACGAGGTGATCCTTGCCCTGAGTACAACCATGGAAGGCGATACCACCAATTTTTACATCTACAAGCGACTGAAAACGTACACGGTCAAGATCAGCACCCTGGCACGTGGAGTAGCCACCGGTGATGAACTTGAATATGCAGACGAGATCACCCTCGGGCGCTCCATCCTCGACCGCACCCCGTTTGAAAACTCGTTCGCAGGACGAAAACAGGACGATTCCGGATAGATCGCCCGAATCGCTTTCCGGTTCCCGGAATCCGCTTATATTTGTCATTCATAATACTCTTTTGCCATGGAACTTATAAACAATCAGTATGTAATCGATGATGTCCCCGTCAGGGATCTGGTCGAAAAGTATGGAACTCCTCTCTATGTTTATGAAACAGCCCGAATGGAGAAGCAATACAAGCAGCTGGTCAAAGCTTTTAAAGGTTCCAGGATAAAGATCTACTATGCCTGCAAGGCCCTGACCAATCTCAATGTGATGAAGTTCTTCCGGACCCTTGGCGCGGGACTCGATGCCGTTTCCATACAGGAGGTCATGCTGGGACTGCAGGCCGGTTTTGATCCGCCCGACATCCTCTACACACCAAATTGTGTTTCACTGGAGGAGATAAATCTCGCCGTTGAGAAGGGGGTCCGCATCAATATCGACAATATATCCATCCTTGAGCAATTCGGGCACGAGCACGGCAGCAGCGTGCCCGTTTGGATCCGTATCAACCCGCATATAATGGCCGGTGGAAACCAGAAAATATCCACCGGGCATATCGACTCTAAGTTCGGCATCTCTATATACCAGATGCCTCACCTGCAGAGAGTTATCGAAACCAATAACATGAGGGTGGAGGGCCTCCACATGCATACCGGTTCGGATATCCTCGATGTGGATGTGTTCATGCGCGGCATCGAGATCCTTCTGGATACGGCCCGGAATTTTCCTGACCTGGAATGCATCGATATCGGATCCGGATTTAAAGTGGCTTACCGGGAGGGGGATAATTTCACGGATATTGAAGCCTTCGGCAAAAGCCTCTCAAAACGGTTCCTTGATTTCTGCAGGGAATACGGAAGGGAAATTACCCTGGCTTTTGAACCCGGCAAGTTCCTGGTATCCGAAGCAGGGTATTTCCTGGCCACGGTAAACGTGGTCAAACAGACCACTGCCACGGTTTTTGCGGGACTCGACACCGGAATGAACCACCTCATCCGCCCCATGTTCTATGATGCCTATCACGAGATAATAAATGTAACCAGGCCGGGGGGTAAAACCAGGATCTACACCGTCGTCGGATACATCTGCGAAACCGATACTTTCGGATGGAACCGCAAGATCAGCGAGATCTATGAGGGAGACATCCTGGCGTTTAAGAATGCTGGAGCCTACTGTTTTGCGATGTCCTCGAATTACAATTCCAGGTACCGGCCCGCAGAAGTGCTGATCCACAAGAAAAAGGATTACCTGATCCGCAGGCGGGAGACCATCGATGACCTGACCCGGAACCAGGTTATCCTCGAGGATGAACTTTAGCTGCAGGAGGGATGAACCGGCCCGGAACCAGGTTAACCCAGAGGATGAACTTTAGCAACGGGAGGGATGAACCGGCCCGGAACCAGGTTGACCCAGAGGATGGACCGTGACTGACCTACAAGAAGTGCCAGGAAAGACAAGCGGTTGACCGGGAATGGCGATGGCGGATTAACAGCGGCCGATCTTGATCCGGGCAGCGGGCCATTTCAGGAAAAATCCACGGGTATCCGAAGACAAATTCCGATCGTTGCAATAATTTTCTAAATTCGTATTCGTTCTATTGTCACCAGCCTCCGGCCTATGGACCTGTCCATCATCATCGTCAACTACAACGTCAAATACTTCCTGGAGCAATGCCTGCATTCGGTCCGACGGGCCAGCGGTAAACTCAATACGGAGATATTTGTCGTGGATAATAATTCCGTCGACGGGTCCTGTGCCATGGTGCAGGAAAAGTTCCCATGGGTAAAACTCATTCGAAATGCTGAAAACCTCGGATTTTCGGTGGCCAATAACCAGGCCATCCGGGAATCAAAAGGGAAATATGTGCTGCTGCTTAATCCTGACACGGTTATCGAGGAAGATACCCTGGTGAAATGCTTGGATTATCTGGAAAACCATTCCGGAGCAGGTGGGCTGGGGGTAAAGATGATTGATGGTAAGGGTGATTTCCTGCCGGAATCAAAACGTTCCCTCCCGACACCGGGGGTGGCTTTTTACAAAATATTCGGACTTTCAAAGTTATTCCCGAGATCAAGGGTATTCGGCAAATACCATCTGGGGTACCTGGATAAAGATCAGATCCACTCCGTTGAGATCCTGCCCGGGGCATTCATGATGCTGAGAAGATCTGCGCTCGACGAGGTCGGACTTCTTGACGAAAACTTTTTTATGTACGGAGAAGATATAGACCTGTCATACAGGCTTTTAAATGCAGGGTATGAGAACATCTATTTCCCCGAAACAACCATTATCCACTACAAGGGTGAGAGTACGAAAAAGGGAAGCCTGAACTATGTCATGACCTTTTATAATGCCATGCGCATTTTTGCCCGGAAGCATTATTCAAGGAAGATGGCAAGGAGCTATTCCCTGGTCATCAACATGGCCATATATCTCAGGGCGCTGCTGGCGATCATACGCCGCTTCGTAAGAAATTTTTCGGCCCCCGTATTTCAGGCCGTGTTGATTTACCTCGGGTTTTACCTGATCAAACCGGTCTGGGAGCTCTACCGATTCCAGGGAACCTCCCAGTACCCGGCGGAATACATGACGGTCGTGGTTCCCATTTATATATTCATCTGGCTGATTTCCCTTTTCTTCTCCGGTGCCTATGATACGCCCGTGAAGCCCTTCAATATTTTCAGGGGGATTTTTATCGGGACGGGGCTGATCCTGGTTATTTACGCCCTGCTGCCGGAAAGCCTCCGGTTTTCAAGGGCCCTGCTCCTGCTTGGAGCTGCCTGGGCCACTGTTTCCATCTACCTGCTGAGTATTGTGTTCCACATCGCCAGGCTGGGCGGTTTCCGTTTCGATGTGAACAGGAATAAAAAACTTATAATCATCGGCAAACATGCGGAGGCAAGCCGTGTGGAATCCCTGCTGAGCAGGGCTGGATCAAATCTGAATGTCCTCGGGCATGTAAATCCGGAACCTATTGAAAACGAAGCATTTATCGGACATATTAATCAGCTGGAAGAGATCATCAAGGTCAATAGCGTTGATGAACTTATCTTCTGTGCAAGCGATGTCTCCTCACGCGACATCATAGGTTTCATGATGACCCTGACCAATGGGAGGGTTCAGTATAAAATAGCCCCGCCTGCAAGCCTTTCGATCATCGGCAGCCATTCCATCAATACACCTGGAGATATCTACCTGATTGATTTTGAATCTATTACAAAGAAGTCCAACAGGCGGGTCAAGCGCCTGTTTGATATCGTTTCATCCCTGGTCCTGCTTGTTTCCTTTCCTGTTCTTGTATTCACGGTAAAGAACCAGGGACAGGCTTTTCTGAATATTCTTGGCGTTCTGTCGGGCAGGTATTCCTGGGTAGGATTTCACCCTTCTCCCGACCAGCCGAGGCTCCCGAGCATCCGGCCCGGTATCCTCTTTCCTTCGGACGCCCTTGGAGGTGCAGATATCCCGCAGGAAACCAAGGATAACCTGAACCTGATGTACGTAAAAAATTACAGCGTCTTCACCGATACCGGCATCCTCATGAGGGGCTTCCGGGAAATTGGAAGAAAGCAGTAATTATATTCCCTCTCCCTGAAAAATTCTTTATTTTTATCCAGTCCAAGCGCACACCATGATTGAAATTATCCTGCCCGCGTTGGGCGAAGGAATTATCGAGGCTGAGATTACCCGCTGGCTTGTACGGGAAGGCATGCATGTTGAAACCGATGAGCCCCTCGTCGAAGTGGCGACCGATAAAGTGGATACCGAGATCCCGGCACCGGGGAGCGGGACCATCCATAAAATCCTGTTGAAGGAAGGGGATACGGCCAAAATAGGCCAGGTGCTTGCAATTATCGCCAGCCCTGGGGACAAGACCGTTCATGCGGAACCCGAAGAATCCGGGCAGGCTGAAGCAGTTGAAGCGCAGAAAGAAATATACGTTGAACCGGTGCCCTCGCCCACCGGGGAACGAACCTCTCCCGGGGCCTCCACCCCAGGATCTGCCGGGCAGGAGGCGACCGGCGAACCTGCACCGCCTCTAACTGCACGAGTCTACAAGAAAGTAGCCTTCCTCTCACCCGTTATACGAAAGATTGCCGTTGAAAACGGACTCTCCCCGGCAGAAATTGAGGGGATCAAGGGAAGCGCGACCGGTGGCCGGATCACCAAGGCCGATCTCCTGCAGTATCTGGCCAGGAAACCAAAGTCCGGACCGGATGTTTCAGATGATGACGCCAAGGTTTCCCGGCCGGTAACGGGGCCTCCAGGAACCATCGGCACTCCGCACAAATCCCCGCCAAAAGAAGAAACGCAAGGGAAAGAGCCTCTGGAAGATTTCCTGACCCGCGAGCAGATCTATGGCAATGGTCCCACGACCGTAGAGGAAATGGACCGGATGAGAAAACGCATTGCCGACCATATGGTATACTCCAAGCGGGTGGCCCCGCATGTCACTTCCTTCGTGGAATGCGATGTGACAGAAATGGTCCGGTGGAGGGAACGGGTCAAGGACGCATTCCAGAAAAAATACAATCAGAGGCTTACCATCACTACCCTGATCCTGGAAGCGGTCATTAAATCGCTAAAACAGCATCCCCGCATCAACGTTTCCATCAACAGATACGATATCATCCTGAAACAGGAAATCAATCTGGGCATGGCCACGGCACTTCCGGATGGGAACCTTATCGTTCCGGTTATTCACGTGGCGGATAAGCTGAACCTTGTGGGACTGGCGGCCAGGGTGAACGATCTGGCCGATCGTGCCAGGACAAACAAACTGCAGCTTTCCCAGATTCAGGGCGGGACCTTCACCGTCACCAACCTGGGACAATTCGGGAACATTTCCGGAACCCCGATCATCAACCAGCCACAGGTCGCCATCCTTGCGGTGGGGGCCATTGTGAAAAAGCCGGCGATCGTGGAAACTGAAGAAGGCGATACCATTGGGATCCGGCACATACTGGTTCTCTCCCTGGCTTATGACCACAGGGTGGTGGACGGCGCACTCGGGGGAACATTCCTGAAAAGCATTGGCGACCACCTCCAGAACTTTGATCCCGCCAGGGCAATTTGATAAAACATCTGAGTGCATTGATCTGGATCCACGTATGCTTCGGTCAAAAATTCCCAGGGCAGACGCCCATTGGTCATGAATAGATTTATTTCTTTCATGATAATTGTTAAATTTGTCTAATCCACCTTGATTGCCAGAAAAACCCATGAAACGCCACACCTTAATTCTCCTGCTGATCTTCCTGGCCATGCACGCCTTCCCTCAGATAACAGGGGAATACCGGGAAATGTTTCTTGAAGCAGAATCCTATTTTCTCTTCGAGGAATACATTGAAGCCCTGCCCTACTATGAACCCATTCATAATCAATACCCGGATAATGACAACATCAATTATAAAATAGGCGTCTGCTATCTTAACGATCCCTACCGAAAAAGCGAATCCATCGATTACCTTGAAAGGGCATCGCAGAATATTAACCTGAAATACAAAGAAAACAGCTTCAAGGAAACAAAGGCTCCCTTTGAGGTTTTCTTTTACCTGGGGAATGCCTATCGCATTAACGGGCAGCTTGATAAGGCCATCGAGACTTATGAATATTTCAAATCACAAGCTGATCCGGAATTGTACGACCTCGATCTGGTCGATGAACAGGTCACTTCCTGTGAAAATGCCAAAGAACTGCAGAAACGCCCGGTCGATCTTGAGCTCCAGAATTTAGGAGACCGGATCAATACCCGGTTTTCGGATGTCAACCCGGTTATCTCAGGCGATGAAACCAAGATCGTATACATACAAAAGCAACCCTTTTATGATGCGGTTGCCTATTGTGAGAAAATTGAGGACGGCTGGTCCTTCCCCAGGATCCTGATGGAAGAGCTTCAGGTAGACGAGGATGCATACCCCACAGCGCTTAATTACGAAGGCGATGAAATGATCCTGTACCGGAGTGATAATTTTATCGGAGATCTTTATACCAGCAAACTGGTCGACGGATTCTGGACACCTCCCATCCGGATGAACGATAATATCAATACAAAATACTGGGAATCACATGGTTGTTTTACCAGGTCCGGCGACACGCTTTATTTTACCAGCAACCGCAAGGGGGGATATGGGGGACTGGACATTTATTATTCCGTACGGGGAGAAAACGGTGAATGGGGCATCCCGGTAAATCTTGGTCCAACCATAAATACCCGTTACAACGAGGAAACACCATTCATTACCACGGACAGCAAAACGCTCTACTTCAGTTCGTATGGACATTATAATATGGGCGGATACGATGTATTCTATTCCACCCGGCTTGACGACAACGAATGGTCCGTTCCCATAAATGCAGGCTATCCCATTAACACCACGGACGATGATGTTTTTTTCGTCCCGGTAAGAAACGGCACCTTTGCCTACTTCCCGCGGCTTCTGGATGAAGGTTACGGGCTAACGGATATCTATCTTTATGAGATCTATTCCAAAACGCATCCCCGGAAATTCAGGGTTAAAGGCATACTGGGCATTGAAACCGTCCAGAAACTCACCCACCCCCTGCAGATCGCCGTGATTGAACAACATTCCAGGGATACGGTAGCCTATGCCATTGCCGATCCGGAAACCGGAGCATTCTCATTCGTGGCCCCGGCGGGAATGTATGAGCTTCTCATCGAGGGCGAGGACATTGAATCCAACACGACTGCTTTCGTTATTCCCGAGGGATACAGGGAAAAAGAATTTCAGATGAAGCAGGCCATTCTCCTGACCCAGGCCGAGCACCTGGAAGAACTCACCCGTATCCAGGACGATATCAGGGTCAGCGACACACTTCTCCTGGTTGAAACCGGTGACACACTTGATATTGAGCTTATCCTTGAGCGAAGAGCAAATTTATACGTGAACGTACTGCAGGAGGGAAAACAGATCAGGCAGGATTCCTTCCCGGTAGAAAAACGGCAATTTACATATGCCTATGCGCCGGTCCCCGGCGAAAACATCCTGAAATTTAAACTGATCGACAGGCGGGGCAACCTCAGCTACAAGGATGTGCATATTATTTATACGCCAAAACCGGAAGTTGCGGTACTTAAAGAAACGAAGGAGCCGGCTGGCAAACCCGTGGTGGAGGAAGGATTGCAGGACTACCTCAACCGGCTGGAAGGAAACGCGACAGGCGATCTCAAGGATTTCCTTGGCGGAATAGACCTGGCTGTACTTGGCATTGTGAGCATTGACCAGTTGAACCAGTATCTCCTTGAAGAGGCAGCCAGCGAAGATTTTACAACGGAGGAAGTGAACCGGCTTCTGGTGATCACACCGGCAGATGAGAAGAAGGCCACTGAAATGCTGAAAGAGGACCTTACAAAGGTCTCGGGAGGTGATCTGCAGAAGGTACTTACAGAACTCGACATGGAAGCAGAAGGCATCGACAGTGAGGAAGCGCTGATCTTCTGGCTGAGAGACCATGTGGATGAATACAATTACACCCGGCAGGATATCAATGACCTGATCCTCAAAAACATGCAATCGGAGTATCTGAACGATTACAGGGATGAACTGATGCATATCTCCGGTAACGAAGCCCTCAACAAAGCCTTGGCGGAATCCGACCTGTCCGAAATAAGTTCATTGCAGGAACTTTATGAACACCTGCTCACTGAGGCTGACACATACGGCTACACTGCCGGCGATGTCAACAGCCTTTTTGCCCAATTGGCCCAGCGGGAGGAAATGAATGAGCTTCTCGTGAACCTTACGGAGATTGCCGGCGGTGGCCTGCTCGCAGCACTCCAGGATCTGGATCCTGAAAAAGAAGGTATCGATACACCGGTTAAATTGATCTCCTACCTTATGGACGAATCGGACAATCGTGATTATACCCGCGAGGATGCGATGATCCTTCTGCTGGATTACCTGGAAACAAAAGACCTGCAGGAAATCATTAAACTGCTGATCGGCACATCCTCCGGAGATCTGCTCCACCTGCTGCTCAACCTGGATACACCCCAGAATAATATCCACAACCTGGATGATCTGTACAATTACCTGATCGCACAGGCCAATTACCATGACTATACCGAAGAGGATGTGATCAAATTATTCCTCAATCTTCTGAAGATAATGGAGTACGAGCCCATCGTCGAGGAAATACCGGTCCCCACGCTTACTGAAATGGAGGGGAGACCGGGAATGAGATGGATCTACTACCTTTTGGGAGGCCTGGTACTGGTACTCCTGATCTTTCTCTTTGCCCGCAGAAGAGAGGAGGACAGGGAGGATGAAGCAGCCTGATCCTCCTGGGTGTTAGATTAAATCACATCATCAAAATTTTTTCCTGTCCCGCTCCACCAGCGATACTCGGCCTTGTTCCTATACCAGGCCTACCCTCGCATTGCCTTCCGTTTTAATATGTGTAAAACTATTTTCAATTATTCCAATTAAATCATAAATTTGCTATACTACCATTAAACCATCCTTACATGAAAAAGGTACAGCCTGTTCTTTTCATTTTACTCATACTCTCCGGAATGATCCAGGCCCAGGAATACCTGGAAATACTCCGGGATATCTTTTACGAAGCAGAATTCTGGCTGGTCGAGGAATCTTACCCGGACGCTCTCCTGGAGTACCAGAAATTATATACCCGCGGATATGAGAACAATGCCAATATCAATTACAGGATAGGGATCTGTTACCTGAACATACCAGGTGAAAAAGATAAGGCCATACCTTATCTCGAGAAAGCGGTGAAGGATGTTTCAGCCCGTTATAAGGAAGGCATATACAAGGAAACCCATGCCCCTTATGATGCCTGGCTTTACATGGGCAATGCCTACAGGGTGGCCAACCAGCTGGAAAAAGCCTGCACAGCATACAATACCTATATCGAGCTTATCGATGACGAGGAGTCAGAGATGACCACCTATACCCTGAAGCAGATCGAAGCCTGTAAAAATGCGAGGGAAGCCATGGCCCATCCTGTTTTTTATATCAGGGAACATCTGGGAGATTCCCTCAATACCGGTTCGGCCGATTTCAATCCCGTGGTCTCATGGGATGAGCAGGTCATGGTATATATGACCTCCCTGAAATTCTACGATGCCGTCAAGATGACGCGGAAAGTGAACGGGGAATGGTCCGAACCCTGGCAGATAACCGCAGAGCTGGAACCAGAGGGAAAGCTCTATGTCAACAGCATCAGCCGGGATGGCAGTGAATTGTACCTGAACCAGGAGGATAATTTCAATTCCGATATTCTCGTCAGTGTATACAATACTGATCGATGGACCAAGGCAAAACCGCTCAGCAAACTGATCAACACGAAGTTCTGGGAATCCCATGCAAGCATTTCGGGAGACGGGAATTACCTCTACCTGGCCAGCAACCGCAAGAACGGCCATGGGGGGATGGACATATGGGTAAGTTACCGGGGTGAATATGGATGGAACGAACCGGTCAACCTCGGACCGGGCATCAATACCGGGCTGAACGAGGAAAGTCCCTTTATCTCAGAGGATGGCAAGGTTCTGTATTTTGCCTCCCAGGGACATGACAACATAGGCGGGTATGATATTTTTTACTCCGAAAGACTTGCCGATGGCGGCTGGAGCGAACCCAGGAACCTTGGATACCCCCTGAATACCACCGATGATGACCTGTTCTTTGTTCCCATCGGAAATGGCAAGTATGGCTACCAGGCCTTGTTCGCAGAAAACAGTCTGGGCTCCAGGGATATATACCGGTACCAGATGTTCGAGTCGGAAGCCGAGTATCAGGCTGCCATCGCCCCTCCCCCGGTTGAAGAAGAAGTGATAACCGTGCAGGTGACCGAGTGGGTTTTGACGGAAGAGGAAACCGAAGAAACCCTTGTAGTCCCGCCGCCTGTGGAAGAAGCCCCAACCGTGATGTATGTCATACGACCCGTATTCTTTGGCTTTGATAAGTATGATCTGACCGCAGAGGCAAAATCGACACTCAATGACCTTGTGGAAATACTCGAGGTGTTCCCGCTGCTTGAGGTGCAGGCAATTGGTCATACAGACCACAAAGGATCAGAGAGTTACAATATGATGCTTTCCAAGAAGCGCTCTGCAAGCGTGGTCGAATACATCACCCAGCAGGGAATAAACGGTAAGCGCATCCGGTCGGTTGGCAAAGGCGAAAGCCAGCCGGTTGCACGAAACACCATGCCCGATGGTTCGGACAGCCCGGAAGGACGCAAACTGAACAGGAGGGTTGAAATACTTGTAGTGAAACCGGAACTCCCCAACGTAAAGGTTGAGGAGGTGGAAGTCCCCGATAAACTTAAAAAATAATCCCCGATCCGGCAGGTTCCCGATATTCCCCGGCAACCATTTCTTCCTGATCTCTGTCTTTGATGTTGTTGCGTAAAAACTGCAAAAACCATAGAGAATAAAATTTTTTATCTTTACGGTCCATTAATTAGAATGATAAAATGAAAGGAAGCCACGGTTTACTGGTACTTACGGTATGCCTGTTCCTTTTCAACCAATCCCCGGTTGCACAGGTCATAACCGACCCGGAAGAACTCTTCTCGGAAGGGGAATTCTTCTACCTTGCGGAGGAATACGAAGAGGCTTTGTACTACTATCTCCAGCTCGTGGAAAAATACCCTGACAATGCAAACTTCAATTTCAAGGTTGGGGACACCTACCTGAACATAGCCGGACAGGAATACAAGGCCATACCCTATCTTGAGAAGGCCATTACAAACACGACCATCAAATACAAAAAAAGGTCTTTTAAGGAAAAGAAAGCCCCGCATTATTCCTATTTCAGCCTGGGGAATGCCTATCGAATTAATAATGAAACCGAAAAAGCCCTCGAGATTTACGAGGTGTTTACCAATTCGGATGATTTTGAAGGGAATTATAACATCAGCATGGTGGATGATGAGGTCCGGTCCTGTGAACGTTCCAAGATAATACAGGATGTGCCTGTTAATGTGAAATTTATAAAGCTTGAATCCCCGATCAATACCAGCGCCGATAACACCAATGCGGTACTTTCGGGAGATGGGAATACCATGATCTTCGTTACCGAACTTGCATTTTACGATGCGATTCATTTATCCCGAAAATTGAACGGTGTTTGGAGCGAACCCGAGGTCCTGAATCCACAGGTGGGCTCCGATGGCGATATGTACCCCACATCCCTGTCCTTCGACGGGAAGGAACTGTTCATGGTCAAGCGTGACGATGGAAATAATGATATCTATGTGAGTACGCGGGGGACAGATTTCTGGTCCAAAGCCAGGCCCCTCGGAGAAACCATCAACACAGGCGCCCACGAGACCCATGCGAGTATTTCCGCAGACGGGAAGACCCTGTATTTTACATCCGCCCGACGGGGAGGCTATGGCGAACTGGATATTTACCGCGCCCAACGCCTGCCTTCAGGAGAATGGGGGGAGGCTGAAAACCTCGGGCCGGTCATAAACACCCCTGAAAACGAAGAAACTCCTTTCCTGTCCGATGACGGGAAACGGATTTATTTCAGTTCCGAAGGACATTTCAACATGGGTGGGTACGATGTGTTCTTTGCCAGACTTGGCGAAAACGGGAAGTGGAAAGATCCCATTAACATTGGATACCCCATCAATACGACCGGAGATGATCTATTCTTTTATCCCATTGGAGATGGAAGCCAGGGCTATCTTTCAAGGATAGAAAGGGAGGGTCCGCATGCGTTTGATATCTACCATCTTGCCATCCAAAAAAGCACATCCCAATTCAGTGAATCTTCCGACAAAGGAAGATTTGCTGAAGATTTCATTATCCGCCTGATACATCCCGAAACAGGCGACACCATTATCATTCAATATCTGAAAGATAAAGACCTGTTTCAATCCACGGATCCTGCATACGAATTAATCATTGATCCCCCTGGCCGGTAAACATATTGCATTAAGGGCTATCGAACCTTCTGATCTGGATGTTCTTTACCAATGGGAGAACGATCCGGAGAACTGGCTGGTCAGCAATACTTCGGCTCCTTTCTCAAGGCATGTCCTGCAAAAATACATTGAGAATGCCCACCTGAATATTTACGAGGCCCGGCAGCTAAGGCTGATGATCGACCGGATTGAGCCGGATACTAATGGCAGGGATACCATCGGGACCATTGACCTTTTTGATTTCGATCCCCGGCACCGAAGAGCGGGCGTTGGCATACTCATAGCCAGGAAGGAGGACAGGATGAAGGGTCTTGCCTCGGAAGCCCTGTCGATACTGATCGGGTACGCTTTCGACAACCTGCACCTGCATCAGCTGTATTGCAATGTCTCGGAAAACAACCCGGCCAGTATGGGACTTTTTAAGAAACTTGGCTTCCGGGAAATTGGTATAAAAGCGGACTGGATAAAGGACAATAACGGTTGGATCGATGTCTGCCTTCTTCAATTGATAAATCCTCAGGAGGGCTGAATTTCCTCCCAGGCGGGGATCCGATCAATAAACTGATAGGCCGAGTCTGATGCATCGAATTGGCAGCAATAATGCTTCATGCCGTTGGTCACCACGAGCCAGGGCACTTTATAGCTCAGGTTATACAGTCCTATCTGGTCGAAGACATTCCGTGTAACCGCGATCGAAGGTGCCTTGCATTCGACCAGTAGTACCGGTTCACCCTGCCGGTTATGGGCCAGTATGTCGGTCCGCTTTCTCATGCGGTTGAAATTGAACTCCTTCTCAACCGTAATGAGGGCTGCGGGGAATCCTTTATCCTGAACCAGGTATTGCACGAAATGCTGCCTGACCCATTCCTCGGGGGTCAGCAGGACATACTTTTTACGGATTGCATCAAAAATGTAGGTTCTGCCTTCTTCAGATTTCACAGAAAAGGAATAAGTTGGTAAATTTAACGCATCCATGATTACCCGGTGAGGTCCTGGACAAAAATACGAAGAACAGCTCAAAAGAAAGATTATGAAGACAAAAAAGGAAATTGTCGAGAACTGGCTTGTCCGTTATACGGGACAACAACTGGAGGATTTTGGAAGATACATCCTGCTGACCAACTTTGATCATTACCTGGATCGATTTTGCAGCATACAGAACACTTCCATTGTGGATCCAAGCAAGCCTATGCCCTGTGCTACTTCGGAGGGGATTACCATTATTAATTTCGGAATGGGAAGTGCAAATGCAGCCACGATCATGGACCTGTTGAGTGCCATACATCCGGAAGCGGTGCTTTTCCTTGGGAAGTGCGGGGGACTCAAAAAGAAAAATAAGCTGGGAGACCTGGTACTGCCCATTGCAGCCATTCGTAACGAAGGCACATCGAACGATTACCTGCCGCCTGAGGTTCCGGCATTGCCTGCATTCAGCCTCCAGAGGGCGGTTTCTTCCAAGATCCGCGACCATGCCAGGGACTACTGGACCGGTACCGTATTCACGACGAACCGAAGGGTCTGGGAACACGATAATGTTTTTAAGAAATATCTGAAAAAAACAAGATGCATGGCCATTGATATGGAAACGGCCACTATCTTCACGGTGGGATTTGCCAATAAAGTACCTTCAGGGGCTCTTCTTCTGGTATCGGACCAGCCCATGATATCCTCCGGTATCAAAACCCAGGAAAGCGATCTGAAAGTGACCAGCCAGTATGTTGACGACCATATCCTGATCGGAATAGATGCACTTAAAGAGCTGAAGGAGGGTGGAAACTCCGTCAAGCATCTACGTTTCTAATGAACGGGCCATGACGCACGAAGAGATCCTGAAAGACCTGAAAAACAAGAGATACAGTCCCATTTACTTCCTGATGGGCGAGGAACCCTACTACATTGACCTCGTTACCAGGTTTATCGAGGAGAACGTACTGAGCGGAGAAGAAAAAACATTCAACCAGTTGGTCCTTTACGGAAAGGACACGGACATTCCAGGCATTATCAACGCAGCCCGGAAGTTTCCCATGATGTCGGCCCGACAGGTTGTTATCGTAAAAGAGGCCCAGGAGATTTCGAACATTGATGAACTGCTCCATTATGTTGAACGGCCCCTGGACTCCACCCTGCTTGTGATCAATTACAAGTACAAGAAACTGGACAAGCGTAAGAAGCTTTACAAGGCCATTGAACAAAAGGGTGTTATCCTTGATTCCAGACGCCTGTATGAGGATAAGATCCCTGCCTGGATAAGCGCCTACCTGCTTGCCAGGGGGAAAAGGATCGAGCCCAAGGCCGCTATGATCCTGACCGAGTTTCTCGGCAGCGATCTCGGGAAAATAAGCCAGGAACTGGATAAACTTTTATTGATCATGGGCGGGGGGGAGGATACCATCAATTCGAAACATATCGAGGAAAACATAGGGATCAGTAAGGATTATAATAATTTTGAGTTGAATAATGCCCTGGCACAGAAAGATGTATTGAAAGCAAACCGGATCATCCGGTATTTTGAAAGCAATCCCAGGGCCAATCCGGTTACCTTGAGCATAAGCTCCATGTACTATTTTTTCGGAAAGCTTCTGAATTATCACTTCCTGACCGACCGCTCAAGACGCAATGTGGCATCCGTACTGAAAATCGACCCTTATTTTGTGCAGGATTACGAGCGGGCTGCTAAAAATTATAATGCAGCAAAAACGGTAAAGGTAATCTCCCTGCTCAGAGAATTCGATCTGAAATCCAAAGGTTTCGGAAATGCAAGTATCCCCCATGGGGATCTGCTCAAAGAACTGGTTTATAAAATTATGCACTGACATGACCCTTATTATAATCATCGTCACCTCAATCATAACGGTCATTGCCTTCAGAAGCGAGGAGGTCATGTCCCGGCTCATGCTGAATCCCTACCAGGTCGTTCATAAAAGGGAATGGTACCGGCTGATCACGCATGGGTTCCTGCATGCGGACTGGACCCACCTCATCATTAACATGATAGTGCTCTACTCCTTCGGCAGCAACGTCGAAAGATGGTTTGATCAGCTCAAAATGTCGGGCTATATTGGGAGTTCCGCATTAACCTACAGCCTTCTCTATTTCGGGGGGATCATCATTTCTTCCCTGATCACACTCCTGAGATACAGGAACGACCGATGGTATAATTCTGTCGGGGCTTCGGGAGCCGTATCAGCAGTTATTTTTACCAGTATCTTCTTTTCCCCGCTCGACCGCCTTTATTTCTTCGCCGTCCTGCCCATCCCCGGGATTGTGTTTGCGGCCCTTTACCTTATATACAGCAGTTTCATGAGCCGGAGGAACCGGGACAATATCAACCACGATGCCCATTTCCTGGGTGCCGTTTACGGTTTTGTATTCCCCATTCTTATCGATATGGACCTGCTTTCCCACTTCCTCCAGGAACTCAGGATCTTTTAGCTGAAATAATCAGGGAGGCCCGGAGCGGGAAATGCCATCCTTTCCCAGGGGTACTTCCTGTTGGCCGGGTGAAAGAAAAGACAGAAGAAATGGGGATCAGTTCAGAGAGGGGTTTTCCGGAAAGTTTACCCAGGTTTTGTATTTATCGCCTGATCGTTCAAGTATGTCCTTCCATAAATTATCGCCTGGCCCCTGCATGATCTGTTCGGTCTTCATCTCCGAGACCAGCCAGGCATTTTCGGATAATTCATTCTCAAGCTGTTTGGGTGACCAACCTGCATATCCAAGGAAGAAGCGAATCTCGGATCCTTTTATCTGGCCGCTGCTGATCATTTCCTTCACAACTTCAAAATCGCCACCCCAGTAAAGATTATCGAGCACCTTTACCGAGTTGGGAATGGCATCCCCGAGGGTATGTATGTAATGAATGGTATTGGTGCTGACCGGTCCGCCGATGGAAACCTCGGTGTCAATTTCGGGAAAATCGGCAAGCACATCATTTACAGAGAGGTCAACGAGTTTATTCAGTACAAAACCTATCGAACCTTCTTCGGAATGTTCGGTAAGCAGAACCACGGAGCGGCGAAAATAGGTGTCATTAAGGAAAGGTTCCGAGATCAGGACCCTTCCCTGTTTGGCAATTTTGTTATTGTCAATGCTGAAAAAATCAATATTCAATTCCATGTTCCTGGGACAGCAAAATGCAATATATCCAAATTCAATACAAAAATAATACCCAGATCCCAGGTTTTTTACAATTTAAACAAAATTTATAATGAACTTCGGGCTCCTTTCCATGAAATACAATCCCCATTTTATTATCTTGTGACTGTTTTTCACGCCTACCGGATGGAGGAAGCAAAGAAGAGACCCACACTGCTGCAGGCATTTATCCCGATCCTGTGTCTGATCTTGCTGCTGACCTTAAATGTAATCTTTTTTGGAGAAGATACCCTGTCGGGTGCCAACCAGATTGCCCTTTTACTAGCCGCCACTGTGGCCGGGCTGATTGCCATTCGCCTGAAACTGACTTATGCCTCTATAAGTAAGCAGGTGGTCAAAAGCATCGGATCTGCCATGCCGGCCATCCTTATCCTGCTTCTGATCGGTTCCCTTGCAGGCACCTGGCTTCTCAGCGGGGTGGTTCCGGTCCTGATCTATTATGGGCTGAAGATCATTCATCCGAGCATCTTTTTATTTGCAGCGGTCGTAACATGCAGTATCGTTTCCCTGGCCACAGGCTCAGCGTGGTCGACAGTTGCCACCATCGGCATAGCCCTTCTGGGTATTGGACAGGCTCTTGGATTTCCAACCGGATTGGTAGCCGGGGCCATTATCTCCGGGGCCTATTTTGGCGACAAAATGTCACCTCTCTCCGATACGACCAATCTCGCTCCAGCCATGGCCGGTACGGACCTGTTCACACATATCCGGTACATGATGATCACCACCGTGCCAACGATGAGCCTTACCCTGATCATTTTTCTGATAATCGGGTTTACAAAGAATTATGAAAACAGCGTATCAGAAATGCAATCGGTGCTTGAACAGATTGAGCTTAACTTTACGATCTCTCCCTTCCTGCTGATTGTGCCGGTGCTTCTGATCGTAGTCATCATTAAGAAGGTACCCCCTCTCCCGGCTATTTTATTCGGGGCATTGCTTGCTGCCGCCTTTGCGGTAATTTTCCAGCCCGAACTGATCAGCCAGGTTGGCGGGCCCTACGGATATTTTAAACGGACCTACATTGCCGTGATGCAGTCCATGTTCGGCGGCATCAGCATCATAACCGGGAACGAGTTGGTGAATGAACTCCTCCACACCCGGGGCATGGCAGGAATGCTGGATACCATATGGCTGATCCTGGCTGCTATGGTGTTCGGGGGAGTGATGGACTCTGCAGGGATGCTGAAGCGTATATCTGAAGCAATAATCAAATGGGCCAGGTCCACTGCCTCACTTGTATTTTCTACCGTTCTCACCAGCATATTCTTTAATATTACGGCATCCGACCAGTACATTGCCATCGTAGTACCGGGAAGAATGTATGCCAAGACCTACAGGGATAGGGGACTAAAACCTGAGGTTCTGAGCCGGACCCTGGAAGACGGCGGAACGGTAACCTCCGTTCTGGTCCCCTGGAACACTTGCGGTGCCACCCAGTCACGCGTTCTCGGCGTCTCCACGCTTACCTACCTTCCGTTCTGCTTCTTCAATCTGATCAGTCCCGTTATGACCATCCTCGTCGCGGTTCTGAATTACAAGATCAGGCGCATTGATGAGAATAACGGGGAAGCAGCCAAAAATAATGACATACCCGAGTAAGGAAGTCCAGTCTGAAAAAAGGATGGCCGGCCGGGATCAATGGATCCTCGGATAACTTGAGGGATTGGATTCGTGCATCGTATCATAGATGACTTCAAAAACGTCTTCGGCATTGGGATTCGAAAAATAATCGCCGTCGGTCCCATATGCCGGCCGATGGTCCCTACCGGTTATGGTCGACGGGGCCGAATCCAGATGCCTGTACCCCCCCTGCTCCTCAAGGACCTTCTGCATCATGTATGCGGTGGCTCCTCCCGGAACATCCTCATCGAAAAAGACCACCCTGCCTGTCTTTCTGACCGATTCAAGGATTGTATTTGGAAGATCAAAAGGAATGAGGGTTTGCACATCGATCAATTCGACATCGATGTCGAATTCTGCCAGCTGATCGGCGGCTTCCCTGGCAATCCTGACACATGAACCGTAGGTAGCCAAAGTGATATCCTTCCCCGGGCGGATTACTTCGGGTCTGCCCAGGGGTATCCTGAATTCCCCGAGGTTGGATGGCATTTTCTCCTTAAGCCTGTAACCGTTCAGGGGTTCGATCACCAGGGCGGGATCATCCCCTTCCAACAGGGTATTGTACATACCCCCCGCCCGGGTCATATCACGGGGAACACAGACATAGACCCCGCGGATGGAGTTGATGACCATACTCAGGGGAGAGCCGGAATGCCAGATGCCTTCCAGGCGATGCCCCCTGGTGCGAATGATGAGGGGAGCAGATTGTATTCCCCTGGTACGGTAATGCAGGGATGCCAGGTCATCGCTGATGGTTTGAAGTCCATAAAGGAGATAATCAAAATACTGGATCTCGGCAATGGGTCTGAGTCCCCTCATGGCCATCCCGATCCCCTGCCCGATTATGGTGTTCTCACGTATCCCGGTGTCAGTAATGCGCAGCTCGCCGTATTTCTCCTGCAGCCCTTCCAGGCTCTGGTTCACCCCGCCAATTTTACCCGTATCCTCCCCGAAGGTTACCAGCAGTGGATACTTTGCGAAGAGCCTGTCAAAATTCTCACGCAGCACTATCCTGCCGGCGACTTCCGGGCTGTCTTCGGGGAACTCGGGTGCCACGGGCTCGACTTTCAGGACAGAACGATCCGTTTCGTTGTACAAACATGTACTGTAGCTTTCCCAGGCCCCCTCAAAATGTTTGTCGAGCCAAATATCGATCTCTTCCTGAAGGACTTTCCGGGAGGGACAGGTAAGGCATATGTGCCGGAGTATCTTTTTCGCCGTTGAAAAATTATCCTTTCGGATAGGGTTGGGGACCTGCTGCAGGTTCTTTCGTAGCAGGCTGATCTTGTCTATCTTATCTGTTGCGCAGACACAACGCTTGTGCTCAAGGATCCCAAGCAATTCATCACGCTCCCTGCGGATAAGGCTGCTGTAATTTTCCCAGGCCTTATCTCTGGCCTTCCTGACAAGATCTTCCGCATCCTTCTCAATTTCATCCAGGGAATCCTCCGCGGCCATCCGGTTCTCCAGTATCCAGTCACGCATTTTTTTCAGTGGATCGAATTCCTTCTCCCACTCAAGTCTTTCCCTTGATTTGTATCTTTCATGCGAGCCCGATGTCGAGTGTCCGAGGGGCTGGTTCATTTCTTCGATATGAAACAGCACCGGAACATGTTCTTTTCGACAGGTTGAGATCCCCTCCTCAAACACCTTGCAGAGCTCCGGGTAATCCCATCCCCTGGCCTTGTAAATGAGGATGCCGTTGCTCCCACCCTGGCGTTCAAAACCTTTCAGGGCCTCGGAGATGCTATCCTTGATGGTTTGATATTCACGGGTCACAGATATGCCGTAGCCATCATCCCAGACCGCTACTGCCATGGGGATCTGAAGAACGCCTGCAGCATTCATGGCTTCAAAGAAATGGCCCTCGGATGTACTTCCATCGCCGATCATCCCGAAAGCCACCTCGCTGCCCCCGTTTGAAAACCGGGTGTATTTCCTGAGTTCCTGGTTTTCACGGTAAAGCCGGGAGGCATATGCCAGTCCCACAAGCCTTGGCATCTGGGCGGCGGTGGGGGACAGATCCGCGGCGGTATTTTTCTGTTCCATCAGGTTTTTCCAGGAACCATCGGCATTGATGTTCGCGGTTGCAAAATGATTATTGAAGGATCTCCCTGCATTTCCCGGGTTCATTTCAGCATCGGTATCCCCGTAGATCTGGGCGAAAAATGATTCGGGTGTAACAATGCCGGCTGCCATGAGAAAAGTCTGGTCACGGTAATACCCCGAGCGCCAGTCCCCTTTCCTGAACTGTTTTGCCATGGCTATCTGGGCCAACTCCTTCCCGTCACCGAAGATCCCGAACTTGGCCTTCCCGGTCAGCACCTCTCTCCTGGCAAGCACACTGCATTTCCTGCTTACATATGCAAGGTGGTAATCTGCAAGGACCTCCCTGGCAAATTCTTTGAATGGTATTTTATCCTGGACTTCCGGTTTCAAGGTACCTTATGGATAATGCTGCAAGGTATAAAGTTAATGAGAATTATTCTAAATAACTTTTACTAAACACCTGATCGGGCAAATTGTTTCTCTATAAAAATACTATCTTTGCTGTATGATCCTGAAGGTTCTAATACTGTCCGCAATCCTTATGGGAATTGCCTTTGTGGCACTTGCATTCAGAATCCTGTTCGTCCGGCAAGGCAGGTTTCCCCAGACTTCGATCGGTAAAAACAAGGAAATGGCCAAGCTGGGCATTACCTGCGTGAAACACGATGAATACAAATGCTGGAAAGAAGGCGG
>CAZVLG010000462.1:0-3244 GCA_964627835.1 uncultured Bacteroides sp. | reverse complement strand
GGGGTGGACCTTGTTGGACAGGAAAACGTATATCAAACCGGTATCGGGATCCGCCCATACAAGGGTCCCGGTAAAACCTGAGTGGCCGAAGCTGTCCGGCGACACACACTGGCAGGTCGGGCCGTCCTTTTCGTAATCCATTTCGGGTTTGTCGAAACCCATTCCCCGCCGGTTGCCTTCTTCGCAGTGGATGCAGGTATTGTAAAGCCTGATTATGGTATCTGCTATGAATTGGGTGCCCCCGTAATGCCCGCCGTTCAGGTACATCTGCATGATCTTGGCCAGGTCGTTGGCATTGGAGAAAATGCCGGCATGTCCTGCCACACCACCCATCATGGCTGCCCCGGGATCGTGCACATACCCCCAAAGAAGCTGCCTTCGGAAGTACAGGTCATTTTCTGTGGGAACGATACGCTCAGGCGGGAAATGCTGAAGAGGGAGGTAGCTCGTATAATTTGCACCCAGCGGCCTGTAAAAATACTCCCGCGTATACTCGTCGAGGGAACTGCCCGTAAGTTTTTCTGCAATGGGCTGAAGGAAATAATAGCCCAGGTCGGAGTACATATATTCTTTCTTCTCCCGGAGCCCTGAATTTACGATCCTGTGCATGATGCTGTCCCGGTAATACCGGTTCAGGTACAATCCATCGGCAACCTGTATGGGATACTGCTCCGAGTAATTCCTGGCGTAGGCGCCTTCAACGTAGCTCAGGTTCTTATTCAGGAATATATGCCCGGCCAGGCGAAAGGGGTAACTGCCTGAAAGCTCCCTGCTGATAAGTTCCTGGTCGGCATCCATGGGTTCCAGGGTGGAATAGTAGAAAGGTATCCAGGGTTGGAGTCCCGCATGATGGCTCAGCACATCCTTTATAAGCAAATCTCCCTTGTTGCTGGTATCCAGCTCGGGGAGGTATTTCCCCAGGCTCTCGTTCACATCGAACCTGCCTTCCTGGGTCAACTGCATCAATACGGGCAGCGTGGCTACAATCTTTGTGACGGAAGCCACGTCGTAAATATCGTTCCACTTTACGGTGTCCTTCCGGCCGTAAGTATGGTAGCCGAAGGCTTTGTGGTAAAATACCAGTCCGTTACGTGCAGCCAGGATCTGGCAACCCGGTGTGGCCTTTGCCCGGATAGCGTCCAGGGCGAGGGAATCGATCCTGTACAGAAGCCTTGAATCAACACCGGCTTCTTCGGGAAGCCCGTACCGGAGCCTGAATGCCTCCCCGGTCGGGATCCCGTCCCCTATTTTGTATTTTGTCCCCGCTGACACCGGTAATTTTCCCCTGGCCGGGATACCTCCGAAAATCAGCTGGGCACTGAGTCCCTGCACGATATCCTTATCCTCGTAAGCCATGAGGAGGGCTTTCAAGTTCTCGCCAAGATCGAATCCCGGGAGGCTGTAGGGACTGGCAAATATTGTAAGGACAGTCGGCTTCAGTGCGGTAAGTCCATTGAGGAACAATATTGAGTTCTCGCTTATTCCGAAATTCCTGCCGGCCCTCATGTCGGTATTGCTCAGGCCGGCTATGACCAGGTTGAACGGATCCATCTCCGCGAGCAGTTCAAGGAACTCCGGTGCCGTGGCATCCCTGGAAATATTGAAGTGATCTGCGGGAAGGTATAGATCAACAGATCGCTGGAAGTCATTCAGGCAGGTATCGCCGATCACAAGGGTGGCGATCCTGAGGGTGTCCAGGCGCTTCAGGGGAATGAATCCCTCCTTGTTCTCAAGCAGGGTAAGGGATCCCTGGTAAAGCCGGGAACGGGTCATCAGGTACCGGTTGACATTCAATTTTTCATACAGGCCGGATACCTCGACCGGGTATTCAAGACCCGCCCAGTATTTGGCGGAAAGTATTTTCTTACAGCTCTCCTCCACCCTCTCCCAACTGAGGTTTCCCCTTCGGATCTCCCGTTTGATTTCAGAGATGCCTTTTGAAACCGATGACGGGATAAGGAGAATATCGTTTCCTGCCTTGAATGCCAGTGCTTCAAGTTCCCCGGGTGAATGATTCCTGTCCGCGCCTGCCATGTCAAGGGCATCGCTGATGACGAGCCCCCTGAATCCCAGTTGCTCCTTCAGGATCCCGGTAACGATCTCATGGGAGAGTGAAGATGCCAGACCCGGTGTTGAATCCAGGGCAGGCACTTCCAGGTGCGCTACCATCACACCGCTTATGCCTTTTTCTATGCACTCCCGGAAAGGATAAAATTCCGTGTTCCAGAAACGCTCCCTGGAATGCTTCATATACGGGAGGGTGTGATGAGAATCCTTGTCCGTGTCTCCGTGCCCGGGGAAATGTTTGGCTACGGAAAGCACTTTACCCTCCTGCATGCCTTCCATATAGGCAGCTGCCTTCCGGCTCACGTTGTAGATATCCTCGCCGAAGGAACGGCTGCTGATCACGGGATTGCGGGGATTGTTATTCACATCCACCACCGGTGCCAGGTTCATGTTCACGCCGATCATCCTCAGTTGTTCGGCGACCTCCCTGCCCATCCGGCGTATTTCGTCCTCCCCCTGAAGGGCCCCGAGTGTCATCTGGCGCGGATAGGCAAAGATACTGTCGAGCCGGAATGCCGGTCCCCACTCCGCATCCTGGGCGATCAGAAGCGGTGTCTTCGCCTCCGCCTGATAAAGATTGCACAGATTGGCCTGGCGTACGGGTCCGCCCTGAAAGAAACAGAGTCCCCCGACATTGTACTTTTTGATCAGTTCCAGAATGGATTCCGTATGTTCTTCACCCATGTTGGAGTAAGCCCTTACCATGAAAAGCTGTGCAATCCGCTCATCCCTGCTCAGGGATTCATAAACCGAGTCAACCCAACGGGTTCCGGCATCGATAAAAGGCGGGTCAAGCCTTTCGGCAGGACCGTCATGGGTTGAGAAATGATAGCTGGAAATGAATATGGGACTTAAAAGTGCCAGTGCAATTGTCAAGATCTTTCCCGCAGGCTTCATTCGATGTTTGTTCGCTTGTTCTTTGGCAAATATAATGGTTCTGTCCAGCCCCTAAAATACAATTTTCAACACCTCTGCGGAATACCCGATCAAAAAATTAGGGTATGCCGGTCAAGCATCTCATCAGAAATTATAAATTTGTGTACTGGCCAAACAAGGTAATTTCATTTAAGAGTATTAGAATAATGAGGGCGCTCGCCCCTTTCAGCCCGTATTTCATTTCGATCAGGTCACCGAGAATGACATCGTTACATAAAATCATATCATTTTATAATCAACA